>JBOHTT010000072.1:0-10659 GCA_050733775.1 Vulcanimicrobiaceae bacterium | reverse complement strand
TCGTTGCTCGTCGGTCACAGAGCGCCCCGGCTATGCTCCCTCCTCGCGCCTCGCTCCCGCACCCGTGGCGCCCGCAACGGTACTGCATAACCCGGTGTTGCAGGCCACTCATCTCATACGTGCCGTCGCCGATGCGGCGCGGCGGTGGACCGATGCGGACTTTCCTCCGCGCGTCGGCGTGACGAGTGCAATCGCGGCGCGCACCGGCTACAGCCTGCCTGTCGGCGAGTTCGCACTCGACCGGCTCTTTCGTCCGCTCCAGGCTCGCGAAATAGAACGCGTCATCGCCGACGAGCTGGGATCCGTAGACGCTCTCGATCGTTTCGTCGAGCATGAAGGCTCCAGCCGCCGAGCGTTTCCGCTCGGACGTGTCGTGATCGTCTCGAGCCAAACGACGATCGGCGTTGCGCTTCTTCCGGCGATCTACGCGCTTTGCGCGAAATGCACGGTGCTCGTCAAGGATCGCGAAGACGCCCTCATTTCGGCATTCTTCCAGACGTTGACCGAGGAGATGCCGGAGCTGGCCGCCTTCGCGCAGGCGCGAACTTGGAAAGCCGGCGACGCTCAAAACGATCGCGACCTGCTGCTCGCAGACGGCCTCGTCGCGTTCGGCCGCGACCAGACCCTCGCAACGCTGCGCGCGGCGCTTCGTCCCAACGCGCGCTTCATCGGATACGGACATCGCGCCAGCGTCGGGTACGTCGCGCATACCGCTCTCACAAACGAGAGCGATGCGCGTGCGGCCGCACGCGGAGCTGCACGCGATCTGGTTCTGTATGACGGCGAAGGATGCATGTCGTTGCACGCGCTCTTCGTCGAACGCGGCGGTGCCGTCGAGCCGCGACGATTTACGGAGCTGCTTATCGAGGCCGTTGCGGAAGCGTCGGTCGAGTTCCCACCGGGACGTCTCGATCCGAGAATTGCGACGTATTGTACCGGCGCGACGTTCCGTGCCGCACTCGGGCGCGGCAGCGTGCTGCGAACTCCGGATGCGTCCGCAACCGTAGTCGTCGATCCGCCGCTCGGCGAAGCCCCTCCGTTTTTACCGCGAATCCTACCGTTGTACGTCGTCGACGAACCGCAGGAATGCGAAGAGTACGTGCGCAGCCACGGTTTGCCGCTGGAAGCCTTCGCCGTCGCGCAGCCAAACGAACGGCTTGCGGAGCTCGCGGCAGCCTTGGGCGCCGTTCGCATTCCGCTCTTAGGCGAGATGCAGGCACCGAGTCCCGCATTGCATCACGGCGGACGCTCGCGAATCGCCGACTTCATACGCTGGGTCGACGCGTGAGCGAGGAGCTCGAATCGGTACGGGGCGACGTACCGGGCCGGCGTTCCCGGGAGCTTGCGAACGATCTGCGCCGCTACGAATCCCGAGGCGTGACGTACGTGGCGCACGATTTTCCGATCTTTTGGGAGACGGCGCACGACGCACTCGTGACCGACGTCGACGGCAATCGTTTCATCGACCTAACGTCGGCGTTCGGCGTCGCAACGCTCGGCCACACGAATCCCGAAGTCGCCCAGGCGATTGCGGCACAATCGAAACGTCTGATCCACGGTCTCGGGGACGTGCATCCAAGCCGCCTGCGCGTCGAGCTGCTGCAAAAGCTCGCAACCCTCGCACCGGGCGATCTCGAGAAAAGCTTTTTGTGCTCGAGCGGCTCGGAAGCCGTCGACTTCGCGCTCAAGACTGCGTACTTGCACGCGAAGCGCGCGGGCATCGTTGCGTTCACCGGATCGTATCACGGTCTCGCGTCCAGCGCGCTGTCCGTCACCGGGATGGAACGATTTCGCGAGCCGTTTGCGCCCTTCGTTCGCGACGGCGTGACGTTTGCGCCTTTCGGCGACACCGACGCCGTCGAGCATGCGCTTCGCGAAGGCGCGGGCACGGTGATCGTCGAGCCGATACAAGGGCGTGCCGGCGTGATCGTACCGCCCCCCGGCTGGCTCGCGAACCTGCGGATGCTTTGCGACGAGCACCGCGCGGTATTGATCTTCGACGAGATTTACACGGGCTTCGGTCGCACGGGCGCGATGTTCGCCTGCGAACACGAAGGCGTCGTTCCCGATTTGCTTTGCGTCGGCAAAGCGATTGCCGGCGGCGTGCCGCTTGCGGCGACGATCGGGAAGCCAAACATCATGGACGCATGGGAAGAGTCGCGCGGTGAAGCGCTGCACACCTCGACGTATCTGGGAAATCCTCTCGCGTGCGCCGCCGCTCTGGCGAATCTCACCGCGATCGAGCGCGGCAATATTCCGGCAAAGGCCGCTGGAATGGGTGCAAAGCTCGGCGCGCGGCTCCAGCCTTTCCGCAACGAACGCGCCGTCGTTGACGTCCGCGGCAAAGGAATGCTATGGGCGATCGAGCTCGAGAACGACGCACAGAGCGTAGCGGTCACCAAAGAGGCGTTGCGGCGCGGTACGATCGTGCTGCCGTCCGGAGTCGCCGGAAATTGTCTGACGATCGCGCCGCCCGTAACCATCGGTGAAGGACAGCTCATGCGCGCGGTCGATCTTCTCGAGCAAGCAATGCAACAGGTTGGAGTCAATACATAAGCATGCCCAAATTTCGCGTTGGCATCGTCGGTACGGGATTTGGCGCGCTCGTGCATGCGCCGGCGTATCAAGCGCACGATGCGTTCGAGCTCGTGGCGATCGCGTCGCCAAACCGCGCCGACAGCGTCGCCAAAGAGCGTGGTATCAAAAAAGCCTTCCCTTCACTTAGCGCGATGCTCGACGGCGTAGAGCTCGACGTCGTCTCGATTGCCTCACCGCCGTACGCTCACCGCGACGACGCCGTTCTTGCGTTTTCTCGGGGCAAGCACGTCCTTTGCGAAAAGCCGCTCGCACGCACGCTGGATGAAGCCGAAGAAATCGTCGCCGCTGCCAAACGCGCCGGAACTGCCGGCGGCGTCGCATTTGAGTTTCGTTTCGATGCTTCGCGTCAAGCCCTGAAAGAGCTCGTCGACAACCGCCATATCGATCCGTTGCGCGAGATCGAGTTCACGCATCTCACCACGATGCTGCGCCGGGACGGCGAGCGCAAGCGCGGGTGGTGGTTCGAACGGGCACGCGGCGGCGGCATAATTCAAGCCTTTGGATCCCACATGATCGACTCCGTCACGTGGCTCGCCGGCCGGGCGCCGCGAAGCTATTCGGGCTTTTCGCGCACCGCGAACCAGAAACGTCGCGATCCGGACGGCGAATTCAGCAGCGACGTTGCCGATGGGATGTTCCTCCTCTTGGACTACGGCGACGGGCTTGCGGGTCGGGTCACGCTCGACGCAACGAACGTCGTCAACAGCTCGACGCTTGCGCTCTACGGCGAGGATCGCACCGCTGCGGCATCAGGCGACAGCCCGGCTTGGGCGAAGCTCTTCACCGTCTACGCGAACGAAACGTCAGAGCTGCAGCTTGCGGCCTCACGTTACGATCACCTGAAATCGGCTTTTTCTACCGTTCCGCACTTCGCGCTGCTGCTCGATGAATTCGCGGCTGCCATCGAAGGGAAGCCCAACAAGCTCCCAACGCTGGACGACGGGTTATTGGTCCAGCGCGTCATGAAAGCCGTTGGTTACGAAGCCTAGCGTCGCGCTTCGGACATGAACGGCGTGATGGGAACGTCCGGGTCCGCGCGCTCCAGATAACGCCAAATCGCGGCAAGCGCCGCCATTCGCGCCCGCGCACGAATGTCCGAGCGGTTCCCCGGAAAGGTCGCGCGATACGTGCGCGGCTCACCGTCGGCGACGAGTGCGAACCACACGAGCCCGACGGGCTTTTCCTCAGTGCCGCCGCCCGGGCCGGCGACGCCGGTCGTCGCTATCGCCAAATCCGCACCCAGACGCCGGCGTGCGCCGCGCGCCATTGCGATGGCCGTCTGCTCGCTGACCGCTCCGTGCTGTTTCAAAACGTCTGCGGGGACGTCGAGCATCGAACGTTTGATCTCGTCGCTGTACGCGACCACTCCCCCACGGAAAACGGCTGACACGCCCGGCACGCGTACGAGGGAATCTGCGATCGAGCCGCCCGTGCAGGACTCCGCCGTCGCAATCGTCTGACGGCGGCGCACGAACACGTTGACGATCGCGCTTTCGATGGTGTCCTCGTCGACGCCGAATATGCCATAGCCGATTCGCTCCCGAATCTGTCGCTCGACGGGTGCGATCATTTTTTGCGCGTCTTCCGCAGAGTCGGCCTTCGCCATGATCTTTACGTCACAACGGCCGCCGTGCGCCAAGACGGCAATCTTCGGGTTTTCCAGCGAGCGAAAGAGATCTTCGATGCGGCGGTCCAGCTCCGATTCCGGAATGCCGATCGTATGGATCGTGCGCGCCGTTATCGTCTGACGCACGCCGAAACGTTCGATGAGCCACGGGATGAGACGCTCGCCGAGCATCGCGTACATCTCGCGCGGCACTCCCGGCATCCCGGCAACGAATTTACCGTCCTCACGAAGCGCGATAAAGCCCGGCGCGGTTCCGTGCGGATTCTCGAGCACGATTCCGGGCATGGGCAGCAACGCTTGGCGACGATTGTTGTCGCTCATCGTCCGCCCCATCGCCGCAAATCGCGCTTCGATCGCGCGCAGCGACGGCTCGTGCAGCTCGAGATGCGCACCCGTCGCAGCGGCTACGGCTTCTTTGGTAAGGTCGTCGACGGTCGGCCCTAACCCGCCGGTCGTGACGACGCCGTCGGCGCGCTCGAGCGCACCGCGCAGCATTGCCTCGAGTCTCTGCGGATTATCGCCGACAGAATGTTTCGCGTACACATCGATGCCTGCGTCGGCGAGATGCCGCGCAATGTATGCCGAATTCGTATCGACGGTATGCCCGAGGAGCAGCTCCGTGCCGATCGTCACGATCTCAAGAGAAGGCATTATTCGAACCACTCCGGGTAGCGCACGGTGATTTGCACGTCGAACCCCTCGGCAGCATCGCGTCCGGCCTGCTTGCGCTCTTCCGGGTCCGCCAAACTGCGGTTAGAATTTCGGCGCGCTCGCAGCGCGCCTAAGAATCGTGCGAACTTTTCATCGAGCACGTCCTGAATCGCTTCGCGCCAACGCTTGCTGACGGCGGGAGATACGCCGCCTGAAGAAACCGTGATTCGCGCCGGGCCGGCTTTTGCAATCGCTTGCATCGCCACGAAACCGTAGGCTGGCTGATCGATGCAGCAAAGAAGAAAACGCTCGCGGTCGGCAAGCGTCCGCAAGCGCTTGGAGAGCTGCGCGTCGTGCGGTGTCGAGATCACAAAGAACGCTCCGGAAAGGTCTTCATCGCGGAGTCGCTGCGGCTCGCGAATCCAGCGCACATTCGCGCCGGCTTCTTCAAGGGCTGCGGCTTTTTCAATCGCTTCCCGATCGTCGCCGCGACCTATGACGATGCAATCGCGTCCTTCCAAATTGAGACCGACCGGGAAAAACGCCGGAGGCAAAGGGTCGCGGTTAATGGTGACGGACCGCCTTAATAGTCGACGGGCCTCAAATAGAATTCGTTGATCGCCGTGTTCGTGAGCATTGCCGTCGTCGGCAAGTGGCGCTTCCAGTGCGTCGAGTCAAGACGGCGGCGAACGAGGGCCACTTCTTCTTTCGCGATTCCCATGCGCACGATTTGTTCGTCATCGAAACCCTGAAGCATCGCTGCGAGAATCGCGTCGGCATTGCGGTACGAGATCCCGAGATCGCCTTCGTCCGTCTGATCTGCCTCGAGGTCCGCACTCGGAGGCTTGTCCACGATAGGCAGCGGCACGCCGAGATATCGAGCCAAGTCCCAGACTTGGGTTTTGAACAAGTCACCGATCGGATTGACGGGCGGTGTATCGTCGGCATGCCACGTGAAGTAACCCATGAGCCGCTCGGTCTTGTTTCCGGTGCCGATCGGTAACGCGCCCAGCTTCGCAGACTGATCGAAAAGCACGACCATGCGCACGCGCGCCATGACGTTGCCGCGACGGCGCGGATCCGCTTCGGGTTCGAACTGGAGATAGCCGTCGACGGCGGCTGTGATCTCGATCGTGCGTTCGTGAATGCCGAGCTTCTCGACGACGAGCTGCGCGTCGGCGAGCGACGACGCGCTCGAGCTTTTGTAAGGCATCCGAATTGCGTACACGTTCTGCGGCCCGAGGGCCCGCGCGCATAAGTACGCGACGGTCGCCGAATCGACACCGCCGGAAAGCCCGAGCACGGCATTTTTGATTCCGCGACGGCGAACCAACTCGTCCGAAAGAAATGCTTCGAGCCATCGCGCCGTCACTTCCGGATCGCTCTTCACGGCGGCGTACGGATCGGGGCGTGGCGCCGAAACGATCGGGAAAGCCATTACGAGCCGATGCTCTCCGACAGCTCGGCAACCAAATCCGGCATGACGGCGTGCAGATCGCCGAGGAGCGGGAGGCCGGCGCGCGCCATATCGATCTCGTCAAGGTCGATCTCGGCGCGCACGATGCACGCATCGAGCGCACCCGCTTCGACGATGACGTCGCCCCGCGGGCCGACGATGGCCGAGCTTCCCGTCATTCCTTTTCCGCCTTCAAAGCCGGCAAGCCCGGCGTAAATAACGAAAACGCCGTGTTCGCTCGCGTACATCTGCAAGAGCGTGCGCCATCGTGCGATGCTTTCCAGCTCGCCACCACCTTGAATGCCTCGGCCCGGAGACGCACTGGGAATGAAGAACAGACGCGCGCCTTTGACGGCCGCAATCGTCGGCACGATACCGTGCCATGCATCTTCGCAAATCATGATTGCGGCTTTGCCGAAGCGCGTCGCAAACGCGTCCAGACGTTTCCCCCGCGAGTGAAAACGTTCTTCGTCAAAAACACCGTACGTCGGTAAGAATAGCTTGCGATGCACGTGGACGATTTCCGGAGCGCCTTTGGGTGACAACGCCGCGTAGAGGGCGCTGTTGTAATACGTTCCGGTGTCGTTCTCAAAAAAACCGCAGACGACGTCGACGGCCTTCTTTGCGCCGGCTGTCTGCCAGGCAGCGGCGAGCCGTCTTGCAAAAGCGTTCGCGCTCTCTGCGAGCTCGAAAACGCCGCCCTCTAAGAAATAGCCGGTTAGTGCGGCCTCAGGCATTACGATCAAATCCGGCGGATCGTCTTGCAATTGCCGCATCGCCCCGATGAGATCGGCGACGTTCGTGTCGCGATCGCCCTTTCGTGGCTTCGTTTGAACGATCGCGACGCGGATCGGCGTCAACCCGGTACGCTCGCCGCGATCGGCAAGTCTCCCCGCTCGCTAGCCACTTTAGCTCCCTCGATCTGCACGACGAGTTCTTCGGCAGGATAGGTCAGAATCTCCGCGAGGGTCGGGTGCAGATGCGGAATCCTTACGAAATCGAAGACAGTGGCTCGGAAATGCATGGCCGCGATCGCCTCGTGGATGAGATCCGAGGCTTCGGGACCGAGAATTTGCACGCCCAAGATGCGGCCGTCGCCGGGGTCGGCAAGCATCTTCACGAAGCCTTTGGTCTTACCGAGGGCGATTGCCTTTCCGTGATCGTCGAACGGATACGTCGCCTTCAGATAACGCCGGCCCGCTGCGTTCAGCTCTTTCTCGGTTTCGCCGACGACCGCCACCTGTGGATCGCTGAAGATTGTGTGCGCGCGCGAAAGGCGGTAATCGACCAGCTCGTTCTTTTCGCAGACGGCGTTACGGGCGGCGATTTCACCTTCCTGGATCGCCACGTGCACGAGCGGGTAGCGTCCGATGACGTCGCCGATCGCATATACGTAAGGGTTCGACGTTCGCATCGTACCGTCGACGGCGATACCGGCAACGGGGTGATATTCTACGCCGGCCGCCTCGAGGTCGAGTCCGTCGACCTTCGGCACGCGCCCAAGCGCATATAATATCTCCTCTGCCTCGACAAAGCGCTCTTCGCCGCCCTTTCGGAAGACGACGCGCTTGCGCGAGCCGACGCGTTCGACGCGCTGAACGAACGCTTCGCCGATGATGCGTATTCCTTCGTCGCGCAAGTATCCGGTGAGCGCGTCGCCGACGTCGTCGTCGGTTTGTGAAAGCAGGTGGCGGCTACGGATGAGAAATGTCGCCGCGACGCCCACGCGCGAGAAAAACTGGCCGAGCTCGACGCCGACGTATCCGCCGCCCAAGACGATTACGGAGCTCGGCGGATATTCATCATCCAGCGCGGCATCGCTGTCGATATATCCCGCCTCTTGCAAACCTGGAAACGCAGGCGGCGCCACGACGCTTCCCGTTGCGATAACAACGTTCTTTGCGCGCACGCGCGTGTCGCCGACGAGTAACTCTCGCGGTCCGACGAATCGCGCCGCCCCATGCAGTAGCTCGAACGTCTCGAGGCCCTCGATGCGGTAGTCGGCAAAGCCTTTGATTACGCGCCGCTTGCGCGCGATCATCGCGCGATAGTCGACCTGTGGTTCGCACGCGCCGACGGCAAGCTCGCCGGCATCGCGAATATCGTGCATCAAATCGCTCGTTGCGATGAGCGTTTTGCTCGGCATGCAGCCGCGCAAGATGCAGAGGCCGCCAAGCGGACCGGGATCGGCGATCGCGACGCTTGCGCCAAGGTCGCGAGCGGTTCGCGCGGCCGCGTAACCTCCCGATCCCCCTCCGACGACGACGAGATCAAATTCCCGGTTGTGATTCATGTTGAGCCGAGGCTTGTTTTGTCTATTTTGAGCGATACGGTTTAGCCCCAAGCCTGTGGACACTCTCGATGTGCCGAACGGTTCCGCTTTGCGCGTGCATGAGGATCGAATGCGTGCGGGCGGCGTTCCCGAAGAACCTGACTCCCCGGACGAGATCGCCGTCGGTTATTCCGGTTGCGACAAACATCATGTGCCGGCCGGGGGCCAGGTCGTCGATGGTGAGAACGCGGTCCAGATCGCCGAATCCCATCGCTCGCGCACGCTCGGCTTCTTCGGCGTTACGCGGTTTCAGACGTCCCATGAAGCCGCCGCCCAAGCATTTAATTGCCGCTGCAGCCAGGACGCCTTCCGGAGCGCCGCCCGTTCCCATGCAGACATGAATGCCCGTGCCTTCGATCGCCGTCGCGATTGCTGCGTCGACGTCGCCGTCGGAAATGAGCTTGATGCGAGCACCGGCCTCGCGAACGGCAGTAATCAAATCCTTATGACGAGGACGATCGAGAATGACGACCGTGACGTCGTTGACCGGCCGCTCGAGCGCATTCGCGACAGCGTTGAGATTGTCGGCGACCGAGGCGTCGATGTGCACGTATGCGGCGGCCTGCGCACCGACGGCCAGCTTTTGCATGTACGCGTCGGGCGCATGCAACAATCCGCCGCGCTCGGCGATCGCCATTACGGCAATCGAGTTTGGTAAACCATTCGCAACGAGGTTGGTCCCTTCGACGGGATCGACCGCGATATCGACCTCCATCCCGCCTTGCCCCAGCTCTTCACCGATGTACAGCATCGGTGCCTCATCGCGTTCGCCTTCGCCGATGACGACGCGGCCCGAGATCTGCATCTCGTTGAGTGCATCGCGCATCTTCTCGACGGCGGCGCCGTCAGCAATATTGCGCTCGCCACGACCCATCCAACGCGACGCGTTGAGCGCAGCTTCTTCCGTTACGCGGACGAAATCGAGCGAATCAGTCGGATATTCGCTGACAAAGCGCGGAATCGTGGTCGTCGCCATGACGTGCCTCCTTCCTCGAACCCCGCAACCTATGCTTGCACGGCACCTCGGCCCTGCCTATGCCCTGTGATGCCCGGCGAACCGCATGCTACACTCGAACCGCCGTCGAGGGAAGGCGACGCGGCTAAACCGAACGCCGCGTCGTGGCCAGCCGTACCGCCGCCCTCGCGCCCTACCTCTACGCAGCCGGCATTGCTCCGCTACTCGTAGTCTCTGCGGCAGGCGCAACGCTCGGCTTTTTCGGTTTTTATGGGTTCGTCTCGCGCGTGCACGCGACGCCGTTCCTTGCCGAGCTGGTGTTCTTGCTCGCGGTTCCGCTCGGTATCGTCGTGGCGCTCGCCGTTTGGAACGGCTATTCTCGTCTATTCGCGCGCCACACCGAGCTCACGCTGGAACGCGCCCTCGGGATCGACGCCTACTCCTGGATCGCGGTCCTCATCATGTGGGTCGGCTTCTTGCGGCCTTTCGGTGCGAGCGCGACGGGTCGCGGCATCGCCGCGGCAATCGTCGTGTTCGTGCTAACAAAGCTTTCATTCGCAGCGCGCTACAACATGGCCGTTCGCGACGTTGCCGTCACCTTTGTCGTTACGCGCGGCGCGATCATCGTCATCGCCGAGCTCGCAGCGATGGTTATCGCGCAACGGCCGGGGACCCACATCGCCGCGTCGGCAAATCCCGTGCTCGCGGTTTGGGGCCGCTGGGACGCCGTCCATTATCTCGACATCGCGACGAGCGGTTACTACGGGACGGACATGGCGTTCTTCCCGCTCTATCCTGCGACGATCGCCATCCTGGGATTGCTCACCGGAAACCACCTGCTCGCCGGATTGTTCATCTCGAACATCGCGCTGTTCTTCGGTTTATTGTTCTTCTATAAACTCGTCGAGCATCAGTATAACCGGCACGTCGCCCAGCGCTCGGTCTTCTATATCTCGATCTTTCCTACTGCGATTTTCTTCTCCGCGGTGTACACGGAGTCGCTATTTCTCGCCCTGACGGTCGCATCGTTCTACTATATC
>JBOHTT010000071.1:0-1609 GCA_050733775.1 Vulcanimicrobiaceae bacterium | reverse complement strand
GATCGAGAAAGTCTAAGCTTCAATCGTTAGGTGCCGTATCGGCGTTGCTGTTGGCAACGACCGTTGCGGCTGCGGCACGAGATACGTATTTCGTGCCCGATACGCCGAAAGATCACGGCACTCGCGTCGCCTTTCGGCAGATCATGCAACGCGCGATCGCGACGAGCGTCGACGATTTTACGCCGCTGGACTCGGGCAAGACGGCGGCTCCGCCGAATCGGTACGGGGACGAGTTCCATAAGCTCAACGTCTTCATTCCGATATTCTCACGGTGCTTGATTGAGTTTCCATGGCACCATTCGGCGATGCTGGAATGCGAGACAAAACCCAATACCGACGTTCGGGCGGTTCGCGCCCGCTTCGATCAAATGGTCAGCGACATTAATTCGCTCGCGAAGGATCCGCAGGCGTTCTTGGATACGCACGGAGAGTGCGGTGGAGGAGAGTGCCGAGAGAGGGTGTTCACCGTCGCGCTCCCACGCGGCGAACTCAAGTTGGTGTTGCACTCAAAGCCGGTGAAGGCGTCAACCTCTATGTACATCACGCTCGAGGCGGGTAGCGTCTAAAGCAAAAAGTCAGCGCGCTTTTTTTGGCTGCCTGCGCCCCGGGCGAAGGCGGTAGTCTTTACAGACAACGCCACGAGCGTGCGCGCTGATTTTATTGAGGTCTCGCGGGTCGCCGGTCAACACGAGGTCCGCTCCGACTGATTCCGCGCTTGCGACAATGAGCGCATCGACCGCCAAACTACGACCGCCCCCAGCGCGAAAGCGTAATTCGCCAGCTCTCTTTGCGATCGAGAATGGGGTGTTAATACACATTGTCTCGAGATCCAATTCCTGATATAAGACCGTATCGTTCCGAGGCCGTCCAGTGAGCGTTTCGGCAAAGACAGGTGCCGGTATTTGGATCAAAACCCCGTCGTCTCGAGCAACTTTGAGCCACGCGAGGACGTGCAGATCCCGTTCGTCGATCTTTGAGAGTGCTTCGCTATCGAGAAGCATGCGTTTCACGCGGCTGAGCGCTGCTTCTTGCGCGACCGACGCTTAGCCGGGCGTCGAGCGGATTTTGAGGACCACTCTCGACGCACCTCACTGACGATTTCGTTGGGGATCGTGATTTCGTGCTGCAAAAGGTAACGATCAAAGCGCTCGGCTTGAAGCCGAAGCAGGATCGCGTCGTTGACCCAGGCTGAAACTCCGCCCAGACCGGCAGCCCTTCGAATCCGTTGCACCGCCGCGGCGTCTAGCGTAAGAGAGACTTTCTCGCGTCTTGGCATCGTAGGTATCCTACCACAAGTAGGATAATGCCCCAAACGGGCGGCGCCAGCCTTACGGCAATAGTGCAGTCGTGATTCGCTTGCCCAGCAGGTCGATTTCGTCTTTGGTGATGATGAGCGGCGGGCAGATGCGGATCGTGCGTTCGCGCGTTTCTTTGGCGAGCACGCCGTGTTCCGCGAGTGTGATGCAGTAAGGCCGCGCCGGGACGTCAAGCTCGATACCGATCAGCAGCCCATTTCCGCGCACGTCGACGATGTGTTCGGAAGAAATCCGGTGCAGCGCGGTCATGAGCTGAGCGCCGCGCTCGGCGGCCGCACGCGGTAGCGCCTCAT
>JBOHTT010000070.1:0-5882 GCA_050733775.1 Vulcanimicrobiaceae bacterium | reverse complement strand
CAGAGTAGCGCTCAAATACATCGGCCCCCGTCGACCTCGACGGCGACGCCCGTGAGAAACGCCGCTTCGTCCGACGCGAGAAACGCGACGGTGTTCGCGATATCGCGTGGGGTAGAAAGCCGCCCCAATGGAACCGTGCTGCGAAACTTCTCGCGCAATTCCGGCGTGTCGGCGCCCATAAACGTGGCCAGCAGCGGCGTTTCCCCCGCGACCGGATTGACGGCCGTGACGCGGATATTAAGCGGCGCCAGCTCGATTGCGAGCGCCTTGGTGAGTGCGATCGCCGCGCCTTTTGAGGCGTTGTAGACGGCTAACCCGGGCCGCGGGCGAATGCCTCCCGTCGACGCGACGTTGATAATCGACCCGCCGCCGGCGGATTGAAACACCGGAATCAGCTCTTGCGCGGAAAGAAAAATCGATTTCACGTTGACCGCGAAGATGCGCTCGAACCAATGCTCTTCGACATCTTGAACGGGACGGTTCGGATGCGTGATGCCGGCATTGTTGACGAACGCATCGACCTTGCCGTGAGCGTCCACCATCGCACGAATTGTCTGCGCGATGTCTGCGCGCTGCGTTACGTCGCATCGAAAGAAACGAGCCGCGTCTTTCCCATAGTGCGCGCGAATATCGTCGGCGACGGCAGTCCCGCCTTCGGCGTTTACGTCTACGACGGCAACGCGCGCGCCTTCCTCAGCAAATTTCCTGGCGATCCCGGCACCGAAGCCCGAACCGGCGCCGGTCACGATCGCAACTTTTCCTTCCAACCGCATACGGGCAGCAGTCGTCACAGCGCCTGCGTCCCTCCTCCCGCAACGGGCTCGCCCGGCAGCGATCCGTAAAACATGATGGCGGCGCTTGCGCACAGGACGGCGCCCGCAACGAGCAGCGGCAAGGTGTACGTTCCGGTGCTCCCCAGCAGTGCCCCCGCGACGGCGGGCCCGGCAATTTGACCGATGCCGAAGCTCGTCGTCAGCCGGCCGATCGCGACCTGGCTACGCTGCAGCGACAGCTGATGACCGAGTGCGTTGGCAAGCGCCGTGCCGCCCATGAACGTCCCGCCGAGCGTCACGGCAGCGACCGTAACGCCGACGACGTTTGGCGCGACGATTGGCGCGACGACGCCGGCAGCCATGACGGCGAGCGCGATGGCGATCGCAACGAGCCCTACGACGATCCAACTCCAGGTCGCGAATGCCACGGCAAGAGCGGCGTGTACGCGAAACGCCCTACGCCCTGCGCGACGGCGAGAACGACGACGGAAGCAAGGAGAAAGCGAAGCTGGGTCGCTCTTACGGAGTCGCGAACCTCTCGAGCGTCATTTGCTTCGCGCTGCTTGGCGAGCGATTGCGCTGCCCCTGCGAAGCTGGCTTATCAGTTTGCGGTCGCCGTACAAATCGGCCAGTACGACTTTTACCGCAGCCGCCGTTGGAATCGCGAGCAATACGCCGACGAATCCGAACAGTACGCCGCCTGCGAGGAAAGCGAAAATGATCACGGGTGGCGGCAGCATGACATACCTGCCGAGCACCAGCGGCGCCAGCAAGTTGTCGATCGACAATCGCAAACCGGCCGCAAACGCTCCGAATCCGAAGATCAGGGCCGGCGTGGCGTGTTCTGCAACGACCAAGCCGAGCAGAATCAAGGCGAGCGCCGGACCCACCATCGGGATAGATTCGAGTAAGCCCACGACGATTGCGAGCAAGATCGGCTGCGGCAGATGCAAGACGACGCCGGTGACGATTCCGGTCACAACCATCGCGTACAGCACGATGACGATAACGCCACGGACGTAGTTATAAACGACCGGCTCGACTTCTGCCGACAATATCCGCGTGCGTCTCCGATGTTTCGGCGGCATCAGCCAGATCAACCCGTTTGCCAACTGAGGTCCTTGAAACAGGAAGTAACCGAGGAGCGCGATCGTCACGAAGAAGCCGATCAGGCCCGAGATCCCGAAAATGCCCGCGGTCAAGAGGTTCGCAGGATTTTGGACCACCTTGCTCATCTCAGCCGTAGCGCGTTGCGTCAGCTGCTGCGCGCTTAGCGTAAGGCCCATCACGTGTATCGTGTCGGACTGAAAAAGCGCACGAATCAGATGCTGCAGCAAATTCGGGAAGTTCTTCGCCAGGCTCAGGAATTCGGGATAGACGTACCAGTAGATTCCGAGACCGACAAGCGCGAACACGACGAGATAGGCAATATAGAGGGCGAAGGCCGCTTGCCAATGTTTCCAGCCTTGCCGTTTCAACCACCGCAGGAGCGGTGCTGCGAGAAACGCGAGCGCCGCTGCGACGCCGAACGGCAAGATGACGTAACGCAGCAGATAAAACACGAAGGCCAGTACGAGAATCACCGTGACGCCGGCGGCGACGGTCATCCAGCGCCTTTGCTCTTCAATCGCTGACACGCCTGAAACCCGACGACCGGCGTTTGGCTTGCTTTGCTCTCGGATCGTCGGAGTCTCAGCCATCGGAGTGTTCATGCCCGGATGCCGGTGTCTCCATGCGGGAGGGTGTTCCTTACGGTTCCATAACGCGAGTGCGCATGCAGGTTGGAGTGCCGGGCCTGGTGGCTATTGTCGCGGGGGCTTCCGGCTCGATCGGCTCAGCCACAGTTCGCGCGCTTTACGCTTCGGGTATCAACGTCGTTCTCGCCGCGCTCTACGACGAGAAACTCGATGGTTTGGGCGCCGAGGCAAAGGCAGCCGGTGTGCGCTCGCTCGTCGTCCCAACCGATCTGCGTTCGCGAAGCGATATCGATTTATTGGTCGCAAAGACGCTGGTGACGTTCTCGCGCGTCGACATTCTCATCAACGCGGCGGGTATCGGCACCAGCCCTTCCTTATGCGAAACGACGGATGCCGAGCTCGAAGCGGTGATCGATGTAAATTTGCTGGGTCCCGCGCGCTTAATTCAAGCCGTTCTTCCTGTTATGAAGGCTCAGCGGCGCGGTTCGATCGTGAACATCGGATCCATCGCGGGCGAAGCAGCCGTCATGGGTATATATTCCGCATCGAAGTTCGGATTGCGCGGCCTCACGGATACCGTTCGCCGCGAAGTGCGAAGCTACAACGTCGACGTCAGCTTGATTCAGCCTGGATTCGTTCGCAGCCCGATGAACGCGGCGCTGGGCGACCGCCTGCCCGGGCCCGAGATCGTCGCTGATGCGGTGATGTCTGCGATATCGAAACCGCGGCGCAACCACATCGTCCCGTCGGCTTATCGTCTCCCGGTCTTTGTTGCCGGCGTATTTCCCGCGCTCATCGACGCCGTCTTCGGCAACGCTCGGATTCAAGATCGGCTCAATCGTGATGCTCGCGCCGAGCGGGCAGCCAACTGAAGGCACCGCGAACAATCGATCCGCGCGATGCCGTCGCGCCGCTACACCTGCAGCCGCTGCGGTGGCTCGCGATCCTTTCCGTGGCGGCGTACTATCATTCTGCCTATCGCGTGCGCGGATTGGGAATTCTGTCCTCGAGTCCGGATGCGAAGCTCCTGATCGCGAATCATCAGCACGAGATCGAGGCTGCGATCATCATCTCCGACCTGACCGTGCGCGGACTCGTTTGGCGACGTCCGATCTTTACGGTTTCCTCCCGAAGAATGTGGGAACCGGGTTTCTTCGCGGAACGCATCCCCTGGCTAAGTCCTTTTTTCCGCTCGGTGAACGCCGGCCCGCTCTTCGGGGCCCTCGGCATGCAACCGATCGAAAACGAGCTGAATGCGCGCCCGTTCGTCAGCGTTGCGTACATGCTGGTGCAGCGGCACGGCGATCTCGACGTCAAAGATGTTTTTATGGAGACGGTGCGACAACGTTTTCCCGCCTCCGTGCAAACATTGAGAGATCTGCTCGGCGCGAAACACTTTGCCCTCGGCCGCGCACGCGTGAAGCTTACGGAGCTGAGCGAAACCTACCGTAAAGAGATCCTCGCGTTGACGCGAGAACAGCTCGATGCCGATCTCGCGCATTTTGAAAACTTGCAGCGCAGCGGTGGGTCGATCTTCTTGACGCCTGAAGGCAACTATAGCGGCGACGGAAAGCTCCAGCGTTTTCGTGGCGCATTATCGCGCCTCGCACCTCATGCGCAGATTTGGCTCGCGGGAATCAGCTACGATCCGTTCGTCGGCCGGCGCCTTTCGATGCTCTATCGCGTTGTACCGGCGGAGCGAGATCTGCCGCTCGAGCTAGAGGTAAAGCGAGTCCGTCCCGTGACCACGAGCGCCTTGCTCGCCACCTGGCTTCACTCGAATTCCGAGCGTGAATTTACACTGCAGGAAGCGCGCGTTGCCGTCGAAACGGCGCTCGCCTCGCTTCCCGGCCGGCTCTTCATCGATCCGGAATTGCGGAACTCGCCCCCCGACATGGTGCGGCGCGCGCTCGAGGGATTGCTGCGCTTAGGGATCGCGCAACGCCGCGGCAACCGGTATCGCCTTACGGAAACTCGCCGGCATCCGCAATTTCCGCGAACGGCGGATATCGTGGAATATCAGGTCAACTTTCACCGCGAAACATTGGAAGGCGCGCAAGCTTCCGCGTGAAGTTGAAGCCTTCAGCAGTCGTTGTCACCGGTGCTTCGAGCGGCATCGGACTTGCGACGGCAACACTCTTGGCCGGAAGAGGCTACACCGTGTATGGAGGCGTGCGCACGGAGGACGCGGCGTCACGACTTACGACGCACGATTCGCGCATTCGGCCGCTGCAGCTGGACGTGTGCGACGAGCACTCGATAACAGAAGCCGCGCGCGCAATCCCTGCAGATTTCGATCTGGCAGGGGTCGTCAACAACGCCGGGATTGCCGTTGCCGGCCCGCTCGAGCACGTCACAGCAGCCGAGCTGCGCCTGCAATTCGAAGTAAACGTCGTCGGACCGCTTGCGGTGACGCAGGCATTTCTTCCGCGGCTTCGCGCTTCTCGGGGGCGCGTGATCTTCGTCGGCTCGATTTCCGGAAGATTCGCCGTTCCTTTCATCGCGCCGTACAGTGCGTCGAAGTTCGCACTGCGCGCCTTGGCCGACGCTATGCGCAACGAGTTGGCACCCGCTGGAGTCTCGGTCTCGTTGATCGAGCCCGGCTCCGTGAAGACGCCGATCTGGGAAAAGGGGCGGGAGGCGCAGCGGCATCTATGGGAGCGGCTTTCGGAAGACGCTCGTGCGACCTACGCGGGCGCGTTGCATGCGGTCGTTCATCAAGCCGAGCGCGAAGAGCGTAGCGGCATCGCGCCTGAGGCGGTTGCGCGAGCTATCGCGCACGCGTTGTCGGCGCGTAGGCCGCGCGCGCACTATCTCGTGGGAACGCCCGCGCGAATCGGGAGCTTGATCGTAACCTTGCTGCCGGCTCGTTTGCACGATCGTTTGATTCGCAAGGCGATGCGCCTTCCGTAGGGAACCCCGGGCATCGTGCAGATGACCGATGAGCGGATAGCAATCCGCGACGCCGTCGCGCAACTATGTGCGCGCTTCGGGCACGAGTATTGGAGTGTTCTCGATCGCGAACGACGCTATCCCGAAGAATTTGTGGCAGCGCTGACCGAGGCCGGATGGCTTTCGATCCTCATACCGGAGAAATATGGCGGCGCAGGCATGGGCATTGCCGAAGCCGCGATCGTTCTCGAAACCATCGATCGCTCCGACGGAACCGCTGTCGCCGCCCACGCGCAAATGTACACGATGGGAACGGTACTGCGACACGGCAACGAGGAACAAAAGCAACGCTATCTGCCGGATATCGCATCGGGGAAGTCACGGCTTCAGGCTTTTGGTGTCACGGAACCGAATGCTGGCTCGGATACGACGCGCATTCAAACATCGGCCGTTCGCGACGGTCGGCACTTTATCGTCAACGGTCAGAAAGTGTGGACCTCGCGCGTACAGCATTCCGATC
>JBOHTT010000069.1:0-7016 GCA_050733775.1 Vulcanimicrobiaceae bacterium | reverse complement strand
ACACCGTACTCCCGGAGTGAAATTCCGGGTCTGAGCCCCAGGTTTGGCGAGCGGTCTGATACTGTAGAGGGGTATAGTATCGGGCACTGAGAAATCTGAGCTGCGATGTCGCATACGCAGCGCGATCGCGCAAAACTCATCAGCCGCGTGCGCCGGATCAAAGGTCAACTCGAAGCGGTTGAGCGTGCCCTCGATGCCCGGAAAGAATGTGGCGAAATTCTTCAATTGATTGCGGCCACGCGTGGCGCGATCAATGGTCTGATGGGGCAGGTCCTCGAGGACCACGTGCGCCTGCACGTGCTCGATACCGACGATCTGGTCTCTGTCGTTCGGACCTATCTCAAATGATCGCCTAGCAGACAAAAAAGCTGTGAGTTCGATCGAGCGCAACGATGTGATCCGCGTCCTTTTTGTTGCCGCTGCGGCTGCCGCAGTCTGGTTCCGCGCGTGGGAACCTTTACCGCACATCAGCGTCATCGGCATTGGGGCAACGTTGATCGGTGGATGGCCAATCTTCGCTGAAGCTTTCGAAAGTCTGCGCGAACGAAAGATGACGATGGAGCTTTCCATGACCATCGCGCTGCTTGCAGCGCTTGCAATTGGAGAGTTTTTCACTGCCTTAGTAATAACGGTATTCGTCTTGGCAGCCGAGATACTCGAAGGATTAACGGTTTCCAGAGGGCGGCGTGCGATTCGTAACTTGCTCGATCTGCTTCCGCGTATGGCGACCGTCAGACGCGCCGGCTCGACTACAGACATCGAAGCTGACAAGCTGACAATCGGCGATGCCGTCCTGATCGATCCGGGTGAACTCGTACCGGTTGACGGCGTTGTTATCGCCGGGTATTCGTTCGTAGATCAGTCGCGCATTACCGGCGAATCGATGCCGGCTGAGAAAACGGCCGGTTCGTATGTGTATGCGGGGACGATCAACCAGTCAGGCGCGCTCGAGGTGCACACCGAGAGAGTCGGCAAAGACACGAGCTTCGGCAAGATCATCGAGGCCGTCGAGACCGCAGAACGCACGCGCGCTCCGATCCAACGGCTCGCCGACCAACTTTCCGGATATCTCGTTTACTTTGCCCTCGGTGCCGCTCTCCTGACATATGTCGTGACGCGAGACATGCGTTCGACAATTTCGGTGATCATTGTGGCGGGGGCTTGCGGCATCGCGGCGGGGACACCGCTTGCTATTTTGGGCGCGGTTGGCCGCGCGGCCCGCGAAGGAGCGATCGTCAAAGGTGGGCGCTATCTTGAAATATTGGCCGCCGTAAATACGGTCGTCTTTGATAAAACGGGCACCGTCACGTTCGGCGCTCCTGAAATACGCAGCATCCTGCCGGCTCCGGGAATCTCCGAACGTGAATTGATGTTAACCGCAGCGAGCGCGGAATTCCGATCGGAGCATCCACTCGGAAAAGCGATCGTCGCTGCGGTCCCTCGCGAGTTAGTCACCGAACCGCAGTACTTTGCCTATGAGCCAAGTCGCGGCATTACCGCGACGATTGACGGGAAATCGGTCAAAGTCGGCAACGCGTCGATGCTGCAGTCAGGCGGCGTGCACGTGAAAGAAACGGAGGGCGTACTCGACGGGGCGACATCGATCTACGTTGCGCGCGACGGATCGTACTTGGGCCGCATAACGGTTGCGGACGCGTTGCGACCGGAATCTCGCACGGCTATAGCGGCGATGCATGCCATGGGACTCCACACACTGCTGCTTACCGGAGACACCGCGTCGGTCGCTGCGGCGGTCGCAGCCGAGCTCGGAATAGACGACGTTGTGTCCCAGCTGATGCCGGACGAAAAGCGGGAGCACATCGCGGCGCTTGTCGCGAGTGGCAAGCGGGTTGCCATGGTGGGAGACGGCGTTAACGACGCGCCCGCCCTCGCGCAGGCGGATGTGGGCATCGCGATGGGATCGGGAACCGATGTTGCACAAGAGAGCGCCGATATCGTCCTACTCGGTAACGACTTAGAGCGCTTCGTCACGACCATAAAGATCGCTCGGCGCGCGCGGCGGATCATCATGCAGAACTTCGTCGGGACTATTGCCGTCGATACCGTCGGCATCGGACTGGCTGCGTTTGGCTTTCTCAATCCGCTGCTTGCGGCGTTCATCCACGTGACCTCGGAGCTTGCATTCATTCTCAATTCCACGCGGATGTTGCCGAGGGCGCGTTAAGCGGAACTACATCGTGTGATGGATGTGAACCGGCGGAGCCGGCGAACCATCCGACCACGCGCGCACGGGAATGTACAGCACTGCTGACTCGATGTCGCTTCCGCCTCCACCGAGCACGGGAGATCCGTCGAGACCCGCGCCCCATTTGCCAACCTGGCCGTGCGGAACGAAGAACATGACGTGCGGGAGCCACGGTCCACCGGCTTGATCGCCGAGATAGCCCTTCTTCGAGAGCATGAATGAAAACGAGCCGGGTGCAGGCGGTGTGAGCGTATGGTCGGCAAACGCAGCTCGCGTGCGTTCGATGAGTTGCTGTTTGTTCGCACCCGCCATTACCCACTCGGTACGCTTCAGCACGACGCGAAGCTCCGTGCGCACCGCCGGCGGATTGAAGCAATTGGGTGCGCGGATCGTCCGGTCCCAAAACACGGGATCGTCGAACCCAGCAGTCCACGAGCGTTCGACAAAACACACGAATCCGTTCGTGCCACGGGCGGCGGTCTCGTACCCGCGCGCTCCCAGCACGAGAACGGTGGCGTGCATCGAGATCGATGGCGGCGCGGCCGTGCGCGCGAGCGTGATCTCTGCAGCGCGACTCGCCATACGATACGCCTGAATGGGCGCTTCGGTGCCGTGCGGGTACGGGGTATTGTCGGCAGCGTAGGCCCCGCTTCCGGCGGCCATCGCAAAGACGAAGAACAGGCCTGCGAGGAAACGCGGTCTCATAAAACCTCCAGCGGTAAGCGCAAGCCGAGTGCGCCTTCGAGCTCGAGCAGCTTTTCTTTGAGCGGCAATCCGCCGCCGAAACCGACGAGGGAACCATCGGCACCAATGACGCGATGGCACGGAATGATGATCGGAATCGGATTGCGCGCGTTCGCGATACCGACGGCGCGGGCGCCGTTTTCCATCTCGAATTCGGTTGCAATTGCGCCGTATGAGAGCGTCTCGCCGTACGGGATCTCGAGAAGCCGGCGCCACACGCGCTGCTCGAACCGCGAACCGTGTGGGCGGAGCGGCACATCGAACGTTTGCCGCTTCTTCTCAAAATATTCCGTGAGCTGCGTCGCGACGGTACGCATGCCGTCTTGCGCGGAGCGCGAACCTGCTTCTGAATCGGCGCGGTGCTCACGATTGGGCAACAGAACCTCGACCAGCACGCCGTCGTCGTCGACGGTGAGCTGCAGCGGCCCTACGGGTGTCGCAATCGCGGATCGGAACATCGCGCTCATTGGTATTTCAACAGCGCAAGGCACGACCCCGTTGCACCGGCCTACACGATCAGGTGGACGTCGCCAAATTCGTGCTGATAGTAACCGCGCGACGCAGCTTCGGCGTAGGCCTGCGACAGCAGCGAGGTTGTCGCAAATGCGCGGAGCATCCATTGATGCGTTGCGGTTTCGCCGTGAAAACCCGTAAGCAGACCGTCGACCGTGCTTGCCGGCTTGCTCCCGTCGATGACGAGATCGGTCCAGCCGGATGACGCGATGATTTCACCGCCGCGAACTGCGCTCTCGAGCGCGCGCACGACGGTCGTGCCGACCGCAATGACGCGCCGGCCTTTCTCGCGTGCTCGACGGATTGCCGCAACGGCAGCGCTCGAGACGGCGTAGCGCTCGATTGTGGGTCGCTCGGGCGCTTCGAAGCTCGCGACGCCGCAATGCAGCGTGACCGCTGCGATCTCTACGCCGCGCAGCCGCAAGTCCCGAAGCGTGCGCGTGCTGAACGGACGCGCCGCCGAGGGCATCTCGGACGAGCCCGGTTCGCGCGCGAAGATCGTTTGGTAATCTTCCAGCGGAAAACGCTCTTTGACGTAGGCGTAGCGAATCGGTTCGCCGGCCTGCAGCAAATATGCCGTCATCGGCAACGGAAGCTGAAACCATCCGTACCAGACGCGCGGCATCTCCGGCTCGACCGGTGCGAGCATGACGACGGAGCCGCCGTCCGGCAAGCGCAGCTCTTCGCCGCTGAGCACGGCTCCGCGCGGTTCGACCAGTGAAATGCGCGCATCGATCGCGGTCGACACGTGCAGTCGCAAGGTCTCTCCGTTCTGGCGCCGCGCGTCGAGTGCCGCCGGCAGCGTCGCCGAATCGTTGACGACGAGGAGATCGCCCGCGCGCAAGATCGACGGCAGATCGAAAAAGCGTCGATGTTCGTGCGTTCCATTCGCGCGATCGCTCACCAGCAGCCGCACCGCATCGCGCGCGACGCCACGGCGCTCCGGCGGCGCCGTCGCCTCAGCGAGGCGCGGCGGATACGCGAGTGCGGCGCTCATACCGCACTCAGCTCCGCAAGACGCACGCGCTGGAACGGATCGCGCATGGCGGCGATCGCGTGCAGCAGCGCGCGTGCCGAATCGGCCGGGTCGCGCAACTCGGTCGGATCGGCATCCGGAATCGCGTCCCGGTGCATTTGCGTGTTCATGTCGCCCGGGTCGGCGACCAGCACGCGCACGTTCGTGCCTTCAAGTTCGGCGGCGAGCACGCGCGAGACGTGCTCGAGCGCGGCTTTGCTCGAGCCATAGCCCGCCCACGTCGGATACGCCTCGACACCGGCGTCGGAGGTGATGTTCACGATGGTCGCAGGCCCGGCGGTGCGGCGCATTTCGGGAAGCGCGTGCTGAATGAGATGGATCGGCGCAAAAACGTTCACCTCGAAGAGCCGGTTGAACGTCCCGCGCGTGAGCTGATCGACGCGCGGCAACGGCGTTTCACCCAGCGTCGAGGCATTGTTGACGAGCAGATCCAGCCGGCCGAAACGCTGCGCCGCGTTCACGAGCGCGTGCACGTGGCCGTTGTCGTTGACGTCACCGGCGATCGCCACGACGTCGCCCAAAACAGCGAGCTCGGCGCGTGCCGCCTCGAGCGCGCGGGCGTCGCGCGCATCGACGATCGTCTTGACGCCGCGCAGCAGCAGCTCGCGCGCGAGCGCTTTGCCCAAGCCTTGCGAGCCGCCGGTGACGATCGCCACATGGCCCGCCTCAAACCAATTCTCCATGCCGCAACTCTACAACCTCAAGTTTAGTTGAGGTCAATACCTATGGCCGAATTGCTGAAAACCGACTTGCTGACCGTCGGCGAAATTGCGGCGCGCAGCGGCGTCGCCGTCTCGACGATCCACTTCTACGAATCGAAAGACCTCATTCACAGCATCCGTACGTCCGGGAACCAGCGGCGCTTCGCGCGCTCCGAGCTGCGCCGCGTTGCGGTCGTGAAGGTCGCGCAGCGCGCCGGCATTTCCCTCGGCGAGATTCGCGATGCGCTGACAACCCTGCCGAAGGGGCAGAACGTCAACGCGACCGATTGGTCGCGATTGTCGCGGCGCTGGCGAGAGGATCTCGAACGGCGCATCGACCGGCTGACCGCGTTGCGCGATCAGCTCGGTGAATGCATCGGGTGTGGGTGCTTGTCGCTCAAGACGTGCCCGCTGCGCAACCCGGACGACGAAATGGCCGAGTACGGGCCGGGAGCGCGCTTTATCGAGGACTAGGTCGTTTTGACGAGCGGGTTCTTATACGCAAATGCGCCGTTCGGATTGGGAGTCGCCCAAATCATGAGATCCCACACGGCCGGAAAGTTGAAGATCGTCACTACATCGGAGGCGTGCTTGACGGCGTGCATCTTCACCAGCGTCGTTCCGTTCGGATGCGACAAGCTTCCACCGGCGCTCGCGAAATCGTCGTCGGCGACCCAGAGATCGTAGCCCATCTTTCCGCTCTTCGGATCGCGCGTGACGTAGTGCATGTGGCGATCGAACTCCCACCAGCGTCCGGGATTGATGCCCCAGATGCGCGGTGGCGTGTCGCTCGTTTTCAAAACGGTGAAATCCGCTCCGAGCAAACGTCCCTTTTTGTCGTACCAGAGCTGGCTCGGATGCTTCGAGTCGCCGCTCCGCCAGCGGCGGTTGGCATAACTGATCGCACCGGTATCGTCGACGCCGGTGTAGCGGACGTATCCGGCGCGCTCGGCGGCAGCCGCGGTTGGAAAACGCCGTTGTAAATCGGCCGCAACCGAGGTTGCAAATGCGCG
The DNA here is from genome assembly GCA_050733775.1 of Vulcanimicrobiaceae bacterium. GTDB lineage: Bacteria > Vulcanimicrobiota > Vulcanimicrobiia > Vulcanimicrobiales > Vulcanimicrobiaceae > JAFAMS01. Next base: position 803 of record JBOHTT010000069.1, on the reverse strand, counting down.
CTCGGCTGCGTTCATCGAGCCTTTGTAGGTCGGGGTCTTAAAACTCGGATTCTCGTTCGCAACGGCGCCGATGGCCGGTAACACGAAGGCAGCGATCGCCAGTGCGAGCGCGGCGAGCAAACGCTTATGCATGCGAGTGCAGCATTGCGTCGTCTTTGTCGAGAAGATCGAAAAGGATCGTGTCATCCGGGAATCCTTTCTCCGCGATGATGGGATAGCGTCCTTTGAACGCCGCGACGTCGTCGACGTCCGCGATGCGGCGCTGGGACACGGCATCGTTGAATTTCTCGAGCCGCGCCTTGTCCGCACGTGCGCTGGCCCACGCGACGACCTCGTCTTCGCTTTTCGCGCGCGCAACGGCGTCGCTCAGCTCTTCTTCGCTGCAGCCGAGCGCAGCCAGAAGCCGTTCGCTGAAGCCGGGCGCGATGCGGTACAGTCCGATATTTCCACCGGGTAATTTCGCGCGCAGCTTGTCGATCGTGCGCGCCAGCATGTACGCGCCGCCGATTTTCACCCATGGGCTGCGCGGTGGCTTTTTCGTCAGATCTAATGCGTCCATGCTACAGCATTTCGCCGATGAGTGCCGCCGCCTTCTCCGCGCCCTCCGAGCCCACCGGGAGGTAGTCGACCCTGCGTTCCAGCTCCCGTTCGATCGACTCTGCGATCGCATCGGGGGTCGCCGCATCGTAATCCATGGGACGGCCGGCACGATAACGTGCGAGGCGATGGGGGACGTGAAAGTTTTGCTCGAAGTGATGTTGGAGCGGAAAGAAAATGAAGGGCCGTCGCGCCGCGGTCAACTC
>JBOHTT010000068.1:0-17591 GCA_050733775.1 Vulcanimicrobiaceae bacterium | reverse complement strand
GGCTTTACCGGGGCGCTTTCGGAGCCGTATTACTGCAAGCCGGAGACGACGGGATTCCCGATTTACGACGAAGGCGAGCTTAGCAAACGCATTCGAGCGTTGCGTGACGCGGGCTGGCACGTTGCGGTGCACGCGAACGGCGACGCGGCGATCGAGGCGCTGGTACGTGCGTACGAGCGCAACTCATCGGGCGGACAGCGCTTCCGCATCGAGCATTGCCAAACCGGCCGCGAGGATCAGCTCGAGCGCATCGCAGAGCACGACATTCAGGTGTCGTTTTTCATCAAGCACGTGTACTACTGGGGCGATCGGCACCGCGACCTTTTCCTGGGGCCGGAGCGCGCGCCGCGGATCAGCCCACTGCAGTCGGCGCACAAGCTCGGCATTCGATTCGCCTTGCACAGCGATTGCCCGATCACACCGGTCGCACCGCTCGAAGGGATGTGGTCTGCGGTCAACCGCATCACGAGCGGCGGCGAGCGGCTCGGGCTCGAGCAAAGCGTGGACGTCGAAACGGCGCTGCGCGGCTACACGTCGAATGCCGCGTATCTTTCTTACGAAGAAGATTGCAAAGGAACGCTCGAACCGGGCAAGTTCGGCGACATCACGATTTTGGATCGCGATCCGACGGCCGTGCCGGCCGAAGAGCTCGACCGCTTACGCGTCGAGACGACGATTATCGGCGGCGAGATCGTGTATAAAGCCTAGCGCCTGATCGGGACAACGCTGACGGCAGCCGTCTTCGCGATGTTGGGGGCCGTTAGCACCGCGTCGACGAGCCCCTCGCGCAGCGCCTCGTCGGCATCGAGATACCAATCGGTTTTATACAATTTCTTGCGATAGTATTCGATCGATTTGCCGGTGCGGTTCGCGTAGATCTCATACAGACGGTCCTGCAAGCGCTCTTGAAACGCCCGTTCCTCGCCGTGGTCGCTCACGCGCCCGCTGGTGCGATACCAAACCTCATGGAGAAGAAAAAAGGACGACGCTTCCATCGTCCGGTGATTTGCGGCTTGGGCGATAACGCTCGCCATGCTCATTGCCACGCCTTCGATATGCACGTTGACTTCGCGGCCAAGGCGCCGCAGAGAGGTGATCGTCGAAACGAGTGCGAGCCCTGCGAAGACGTTGCCACCCACGCTCGAGAGAAACAAAGTTACGGGTTTACCCGCCGCCAGGTTGAGATGCGTCCGGATGAGCTGCTGCTGCAGCGGAACGACGTGCTGCTCTTCGATCTCACTATGGAAGAACAACATGCCTTCGTCTGCGGGCTCGATCGGTTCGAACGCGTGCGGCGGAACGGCGTCGAGAAGGTCGGATACCAGAGCGTCGCGCGATGACGAATCGTCGACCCGCAAGAGAATTTGTTCGAATTGCAAACGGAGTTCCGCCCGGTTATTAGAAACGGACATGCGGTATCTCCCGCGGCATAGGAATCGCGCCGTGGGTATTAGCCACAGCTTGCACAATAGCGTAGCCGCCAGAAGCCAACGGCGCAAGTAAGGGTTAAGGGGCGCCTGCTCGCCCGCTAAGTGTTGTGAGGGAGCGTTCGACGAACCGCTGCAGCGATCGCAGCCAGCAATTTTGCCGGAGAGCGAGGAGCGAGGAAGGAGCATAGCCTCAGGCGCTATGTGACTGACGAAGCGACGATGACATCTGCAAAATTGCGGCTGCCCGAAGGGTTCGGGCGGCGAGACCCCAGCTGCATCGTCGTCGGATCGGTTACAGACGACTTCCAGTATGCGCCCTCACCGTCTCCTTGCATCTGGGGTCTCGGCGCTCCGAACGATCGCTACATCGGGTTCGTCGGACGCTCCCTAACGAACCAAAAAACCGACGAGCAGCAATGCAATGATGTTCAAAACCTTGATCATCTGGTTGATCGCGGGACCGGCCGTATCTTTATAGGGATCGCCAACAGTGTCACCCGTCACTGCCGCCTGATGCGCGGGCGAGCCCTTCCCTTGATAATGTCCGTCTTCGATGTATTTCTTCGCGTTGTCCCACGCGCCGCCGCCGCTCGTCATCGCGATGGCTTGGAATAGACCCGTGACGATGGAACCCATCAACACGCCGCCCAGCATTTGCGCGCCGGTCGGCCCGGGCAGAGCGCCCGTTTCCGAAAGAAGCACGATCAACACCGGAACGCCGACAGGGATGAGTGCCGGCACGATCATCTCTTTGAGGGCCGCACGCGTAACGATGTCGACGGTCGTTCCGTAATCCGGCCGGGACGTGCCGGCCATGATCCCGGGGTTCTCGCGAAATTGACGGCGGACTTCTTCGACGACGGCACCGCCGGCGCGGCCGACTGATTCCATTGCCAGCGCTCCGAAAAGATACGTGCAAATTCCGCCGACGAACAAGCCGGTGAGCACGAACGGATCGCCAACGCTGAAGAGAATGGGTTTGGTCGAGCACGCTGCGCTCGGTGTGGCAGCGCACTGCTTTGACAGCTCTTGCAAGAACGATGCGAACAGCACGACCGCCGCGAGACCCGCCGAACAGATCGCGTAGCCTTTCGTGACGGCCTTCGTCGTGTTGCCGACGGCGTCGAGCGGGTCGGTAACGTCGCGAACGGACTCAGGAAGCTCGGCCATCTCGGCAATGCCCCCGGCATTGTCCGTAATGGGTCCGAACGAATCGATTGCGACGATGATGCCCGCCATCGAGAGCTGCGCCATGACGGCAATTGCGATGCCGTACAAGTTTGCGAACGAATAGGAAATCAAAATACCGAAAATGATGACCAGCGCCGGCAAGGCCGTCGCTTGCATCGAAACGGCGAGACCGGAGATGATGTTCGTCGCGTGTCCCGTCGTCGACGCTTGCGCGATGCTTTTCACCGGCGCGAATTGCGTGCCGGTGTAGAACTCGGTGATGAACGTGATGAGCCCGGTAACGGCCAGGCCGACAAATGCGCAAACGAAGATACCGAACGCGGTGACCTGCGTGCCGAGAATCGTCACGCCCCCGCTGAACTCTCGCTCTGAAACGAAATAAAACGCAATCGCGGAGAGGACGCCCGCAACGATGAGGCCGTTATACAGCGCACCCATAATGCGCGTGCCTTTCCCCGCCTGGGGAGGGAGCCTCACGAAGAACGTCCCGATGATCGAGGCGACGATGGAAACCGCACCGAGCACGATCGGGAACGTTACGGCCGACGGGAGCACGTTGCCGAGCACGAGATGCCCGAGCAGCATTGCGGCCGTCGTCGTCACGACGTACGTCTCAAACAAATCCGCCGCCATGCCGGCACAGTCGCCGACGTTGTCGCCGACGTTGTCCGCGATGACCGCGGGATTGCGCGGATCGTCCTCGGGGATTCCCGCTTCGACTTTACCGACTAAATCGGCGCCGACGTCCGCCGCTTTCGTGTAAATGCCGCCGCCTAGGCGTGCGAACACCGAGATCAACGAGCATCCAAAGGCGAGACCGATAAGGGCCTCGAGAGAGCTGCCCACCGGATCCGGCTTGCCGGCGTTGACGGAGAGCATGATCGCATAGTAGGCGCTCACCGCGAGCAGGCCCAAACCCACCACGAGCAGTCCGGTGACCGCGCCGCCGCGGAATGCGACTTGCAGGGCCGGCGCGAGTCCGCCAGCGGCGGCCTGGGCGGTTCGCAAATTTGCGCGCACCGACACGTGCATGCCGATGAAGCCCGTCGCTCCGGAGAGAAACGCGCCGATCAGGAAGCCTACCGCGGGTTCCCACCCGAGAGGCGAAGGCAAGAACGCAATGACGATCGCGAGCGCGACCGCGACGATTGCGACGGTCGTGTATTGGCGGCGTAGAAACGCCATCGCACCTTCTTGAATCGCGTGGGCGATCTCGATCATGCGCTGGTTACCCTCGGGCTGCCGAAGGACCCAGGCGATCAAAAACAAGCCGTACACAATTGCGAGCAGCCCGGCCGCGATGCCGAGCCAAATCGCGTTTTGAGACTCCACTCTGCTCCTAACTCCTCACATCGCGGCGCCGCCGAGACGCGGGGCGCGCGCAAAACCGCCCGCGTACGGCGGGCGACCTGCGCGGTTTGGTTCCTGCCGTTGCCGACTCCTGTTGGCAAGGCCAGTTCGCGGCGAGCGCGGAACGCGGCGCCATGGCGCGCTTCGTCATCGAGCGCTGTCTTCGCCTCGCCGCCGTGCTCGTTGCGATCACGCTGTTCAGCTTTTTGTTCCTGAACCTCGTTCCCGGCGATCCTGCGATGGTGCGGCTGGGCGAGCATGCGACCCCGCAGCAAATTGCGCAACTGCGCGCCGCATTTGGGCTCGATAAGCCTTGGTACGTGCAGCTCGGTCTCTACCTGGAGCACGTCGCGCGCGGCGACTTGGGACGTTCCATCGACGATCAGCAATCGGTCAGCGCGAAGCTCGCGCAGTACTTTCCAGCCACCGTGGAGCTGACGTTCGGCGCGATGGTATTTGCCGTCGCGTTCGGTATTCCAGCCGGCATTATTGCCGCGGTGTGGCGCGGCAGCGTCATCGATGCGATGACGATGACTGCGGTGCTGCTCGGCGTGTCGATTCCGGTATTTTGGCTCGGCTGGATGTTGGTGTACGTGTTCGCGGTGTTGCCGGGAGGCATCGGTTTGAATCTGTTTCCGATATCCGGCCGCATCGACGTACAATATGTCGTTCCTGCGCGCACGCACTTGGTTGTGATCGATGCGCTGCTGAGCGGCAACGGCGCAGCGGCGCTCGACGCGTTATGGCATCTCATCTTACCGGCCGTTACTCTTGGCACGATTCCGCTGGCCATCATTGCGAAGATCACGCGAAGCGGAATGCTCGATGTGCTGCAGAGCGATTACATTCGCACCGCGCGCGCAAAAGGACTCGGGGGTCGCGCGGTTATCGTCAAGCATGCGCTGCGCAACGCCCTCGTTCCCATTCTCACGATCATCGGTTTGCAAATGGGTTTGCTTTTGGGCGGCGCAGTGCTCACGGAATCGATCTTCGCATGGCCGGGTGTTGGCCGGCTTGCCTTTGAGGCGATCTCGAATCGCGACATGCCCGTCATCAACGGATGCATTCTGCTGTTCGCAACGGTGTTCGTCGTGATCAACGCGATCGTGGACATCCTTTACGCGCTTGCCAATCCGCGCATCAGATACGGATGAAATCCGAGCCGGTGCGCGTGCTCGTCGTCGACGACTCGGCGTTCATGCGGCGAGCGTTGTCGCGCATGCTCGAGCGCGATGCCGATATCGCGGTGATCGCGACCGCGAAGGATGGCGAAGAAGCCGTCGAGCTGACGCGGCGTCTCCGCCCGGACGTCGTGACGTTGGACGTCGAGATGCGGGGGCTCGGCGGTCTCGGAGCGTTGCGACTCATCACGGCGGAGGCCCACGGCGAGGTTGCCGTCATCATGGTGAGCTCGTACACGACGCGCGGAGCTCGCATCACACTCGAAGCCTTGCAAATCGGCGCCGCTGACTTCATCGCAAAGCCGGGCGCAGACGCAGGCACGCGCGAGATCGGCGCGCTCGGCGACGAGTTGATCGAAAAAGTTCGCGCGTGCGCGCCTGTTAAGAAGAACGGCGATGCGCAGACGGTTTCATCCGTTGCGGCGTCGCGTCAGCCGCCGTCGGGAGTCGAATGTATAGGAATCGGTACGTCGACTGGCGGCCCAGTCGCGCTTTCGACGCTGCTGCCTCGGTTGCCGAACGATTTTCCGGCGCCGATCGTCATCGCGCAGCACATGCCGCCCGGATTTACCGCCGCACTTGCGGAGCGGCTCAATTCGGCAAGCAGCATCGAGGTCAGAGAAGGCGCCGACGGAACGCCCTTGTCTGCCGGAGTCGCCGTCGTGGCACCGGCCGGCACACACGCGCGGCTGCGCCGCGACGGGCCGGCGGTGCGGCTCGCGCTCGAGCGGGCAGAGCCGCGGACGCTGACGCCCAGTGTCGACGTTCTTTTCAACTCCCTCGCGGATGTCTTCGGAAAGCACGCGATGGGCGTCATCTTGACGGGTATGGGACACGACGGCGTCGAGGGGCTTCGCTCGCTGCAGGCGTCCGGCGCCTATACCGCCGGACAGGACGAAGCGACCTGTACCATTTACGGGATGCCGCGAGCCGCAGCGCTCGCCGGGGTTTTGGATTGCGTGGTCCCGTTGCCGGAATTGCCACGCCTTCTCTGCCGGGTGACCGGCTTAGGGGTACCTTTACAGTGGCAGGAGGGGAGCCGACCGCCGAAGCCGGGAACCTGACCGCGACCTCGACAGGGCTTGGTGTTTGACAGAAAGCCGTAATCCGCAGCGGTATACTATCGCGGGCAATTTATATTCCAGGGAAGAAGCGGTAACAAAATACCTGCACCTGGTACGCTACGTTGCTGGCAGAATCTCGATCAATTTGCCACCGAACGTCGAGTTGAACGACCTCATCAACGACGGCATTCTCGGTCTGATCGACGCGATCGAGAAGTACGACGACGAGCGTGGCGTCAAGTTCGAAACGTACGCGATTACGCGCATCAACGGCGCAATTCTCGACGCGCTACGCGCGCTCGATTGGGTGCCCCGGGCGGTTCGTCAACGCGCCCGCGAAGTCGAGCGCATGTTTGCGGAGCTCGAAGCCGAGTTCGGCAGAGCCGCGACCGAAGAAGAAGTTGCGGCGCGCATGGGTTTGACGCCCAAAGAATTCGATCACACCATGCAGCGGATCCGCGGCACCACGATTCTCTCGCTCGAAGAATTTTTGCCGAACGAAAAAGGCTACGAAATTCCACTGGTCGACACGTTGAAGGATCCGATCGATGAAATCAGCCGCGCGATCGAGTCCCGCGAGGTCCGTGAGGCCCTCGTCCAAGCCGTCGAATCGCTGCCGCCGCAAGAGCGCACCGTCATCTCCCTCTACTACTTTGAGGGACTGACCCTGAAGGAAATCAAGGGGGTCCTGGGGGTGTCGGAATCGCGCGTTTCCCAGATCCACGCTCAGGCCGTCATCCATCTGCGCACCAAGCTGCGGGCTTTACGCGGCGACTTCGGCTACCGTGAGGGCGACCCGAACGTGAAACAAAAGTACCTCCGGCGGGACCCTCCCGACGGCGCCGGTCAAGGCCCCGCTTGACGGGGACGATACCTTTAAGGTAGAGGAGCACCTAACCAGATGGCCATCCGGCCGGTCGACCTTCAAGCCACGATTCTGCAGACTACGCAAACCGCGTCGGTCCAGCGGCAGGCTGAGGTCGCCGCTCCCACCGCGGCGTCGATCAACGGTCAGCAGTTCGCCGCCAAGGTCGAAGAGCGCAGCGAAACGGTGCAAGAGACCGATCACGGTCGCGGCAACCGCGTCGAGGAAAAGGGCTCGCCGGACCAGCAAGAGCCGCGCGGCAAGAAACGTCAGGGACGCCAGCCCGGCCAGCCGTTCGAAGGCATCGAAGAAGATCTTCCGATGGCTGCCGATGGCGATCACCTGATCGATTTCACGGCCTAGCCCAGCGCGATGTCCGGCGTAAATCCGGCCGCTGCGACCGCCGCAGCAACTGCGGCCGAAGCTGCAATTGCGCAAGAGCTCGCGCAGCTTGCAGCGGACGCGCAAGCACTGCGTTCGCTCGTGATGTCCGGCGACGTCGTGCAAGCGACGGTGCTGCCGTTCAACGGCATTACGGATTTGCTCGAGATTTTCGGCTTGCGCGTCGCGGCGTCGCTTCCACCCACCGTGCTTCCCGGCGACACGCTGACGATTGCCGTCCAGGGTTTTCAAGGCGATCAGGTCATGGTGCAGGTGCTGAGCCGAATCACCGCGTCGGCAACGCGCGCGCAGAATCAGGCAGCTGCATCGCTACCACCGCCCGCCGACACCGTGGAGCTCACGCGCACGCCCGTACCAATCGTCGTTCCTGAATCGGATCTCCCGCAACAGCCCGCGTCGAACGCGCCCGCAGCGCAAACGCCTTCCGCGCAAACGCCTCCCGCACAGACGCCTGCTCCACAATCGGAAACTGCCGGTGCCTCGACGTCTCGTCCGCCGCCCGCACCGGTGCGCGGCGCTGCGGCTCCGGCGCAACAGCCGCCGCCGGCGGTTGCGCGTCCGGCTGCGCCTCAAGGCGAAACGCTGAGCGTCGAAGCGCGCCTTGCGCTCGCGCGCACGGCGTCGGCACTCCTTCCGCCCGTGAATCGTCCGCCGCCCGGCGTCGTCCGTGGCGCACCGCCGCCCGCGCAGCAAGCGCAAACCACGGCGCGACCCGCGCCTTTTGCCGCGCCGCCGCCTCCCCCGAACGTTCCGCGCCCTCCGTTCGTTTCGATTGCACCGCGCGCTCCCGCGCAGCAAACGCCGGCGCCGCCGCTTCCCGGCGCGCCCACGCAAATGCGCGCGACGACGATGACGCCGCCGCCGCAGGTACGCCTCGTCGTTCCGAGCGCTGCCGAGCTGCTGCAGGATCCGGTCGCGCTCTTGCGCACGCTGCGAATTCCGGTCACGCCGACGGCTCTCGCTTTCGCAAAGCTCGTCACGACGCAGCCACAACAAGTTGCCGTTGCATTGCGCGCGCTGGAAACCGGGTTGCCCAACGCCGCCGATGGGCGAATTGCAACGCTGCGAACGCTGGCGGCATTTGTCGGAACGCTCGATCCGGAGTCACCGACGTTCACGACGCAAATAACGTCGTATCTCTCGCACGTCGTCGAGGGCCCAGAAGCAAAGCTGCTGTCGATCGTGCAGCCGCAAGCGCTGCCGGCGCCGCCATCGCCGCAAGCATCTGCGGATCCCGCCCAACAGAACGTGCCTGCGTCGCCTGCACAACAGCAGCTCACCGATCCAACTGCTGCGGCCGGCCGTAGTGCCGAACGCCTTACAGCTGCGGACAGCGATCTCAAGACACAGCTCGTTGCGATTCTTGCGTCGGCGCAACCTGAAACGGAACTCGGTGATGCGGGCGCGGTGGTTGCGCGCAACGCGCTGACGGCGCTCGTTGCGACGCAATTAGGCGCGCTTGCGTCGCAACAGTCGCAGCCGCCGGCGTGGACGTTCACGATTCCGATATCGATCGAGCAACAACTCTATCCGGCGCAAATCAAAGTGTCGCGCGACAAACCGGATTCGCAAGGCGAACCGCTGACCGGAGACGACTTTCACATCGCATTTATTCTCGATACCAAGCGCTTTGGCACCGTCGCGATCGACTTGCATGCCGTGCAGCGCTCGGTGAGCGTTGCCGTGCGAACGGATCGCCCCAGCGCCGCAACGACCTTCAAGTCTGCGCTCGCGCAGCTCGGCGACCGTTTGCAGTCGATGCGATACAACGTCAAATCGCTCGAGGCCGGCACGACGCGCGTGCGGGATGCCGGCCTTTCGAACGCGCCGCCGCCGAGCGACGAGCTGCACGCGATGGATCGGCAAGCATGAATCGCGATCGGTTTTTCGACATGCGCAAGCCGCGCGACGGGCGGCCCGCCGCGGCCGCGCTCAGCTACGATCCGGTCAAGACGAAGGCGCCGGAGGTCGTCGCAGTCGGCCGCGGTTTCCTCGCCGACGAAATCATCTCACTCGCCAAGAAGCACAAGATTCCGGTTCACGCCGACCGGGGGTTGGTCGAAGCGCTTTCGCGCCTGGAAGTCGGCGCCGTCATCCCGCGCGAGCTCTACGTCGTCGTCGCAGAGGTGCTCGCCTGGATCTACCGTCTGGATGCCGCCGCCGCAACGGCCGCGGAGCCTGGGGCGTAGCGCCTTTCAAATCGAACAGGAGTTCGATCCGAGCTAGGGAAGACCTTAGCCCGTGTGGTGGCTCGGGCGGCTCAAGGATGCCCTCAAGAAGACGCGGGAGACGCTGGTCGGCGTCGAGACACTCGCGGCGCAGCGCCGTCCGCTCGACAGCGAGTTTTGGAACGAGCTTGAGGAGATTTTGATCTCTGCCGATTTCGGCGTTCCGACGACCGAGAAAATTCTCGACGGCCTCAAGGACGTCGCGCACAAAGAGTTGTGGGCCACGAGCGATCTCGTCATCGCACGATTCAAGCGCGACGTCGCAAATTTTCTGAATCTTCCCGGGCTGCTGGACGTCTCCGCGAAACCGAGCGTGATTCTCGTCGTCGGCGTCAACGGCAGCGGGAAGACCACGACGATCGGCAAGCTCGCCGCCGCGCTGCGCAACGAGCGAAAACGCGTGATGCTCGTCGCGGCCGATACGTTTCGCGCGGCTGCAGCCGATCAGCTCGAGATTTGGGCGAAACGCAGCGGAGCGGACATCGTGCGCGGCAAGGAAGGCGCCGATCCCAGTGCGGTCGTCTTCGACGGAATCGCCGCGGCGAAGGCGCGCGGCGCCGAGATCGTCATCGTCGATACCGCCGGGCGTTTGCAAACCAAAGTGAATCTCATGGAAGAGCTCAAGAAGATGCGGCGCATCATCGAGCGCGAGCTCCCGGGTCAACCGTCGGAAACGCTGCTCGTCCTCGACGGGACGACGGGGCAAAACGCAATCTCGCAAGCAAAATTATTTAATGAAGCGACGAAGCTCACCGGCATCGTGGTCACCAAGCTCGATTCGAGCGCGAAGGGCGGCGTCGTGGTGGCAATCGTCGACGAGCTGGAAGTGCCGATCAAGTTCATCGGCCTGGGCGAAAGCATCGACGCGCTGCGCCCCTTCGAACCTGCCGAGTTCACCGAAGCACTGTTCGAAACGGTCCCGGCCTAAGTGTGTCTCACAGGTGGCACACCGGCACGATTTCATGGATCGGTCTAGTCACGTCATGCTTTCGCGACATAAAGAGATCGTCACGATAAGGAGCCTTCGATAATGCCGCAAGACGAGCGCGCTGCCGCTCTCAACAATGCCCTGGCCCAAATCGAACGTCAATTCGGTAAGGGCGCCATCATGAAGATGGGCGAGATCACCGAACGGATGGCGTTCGAGACCATCTCGACAGGCTCGATCGCCCTCGACCTCGCGCTCGGCGTCGGCGGTTTGCCGCGCGGGCGCATCGTGGAGGTCTACGGTCCGGAGTCGAGCGGTAAGACGACGATCGCCTTGCACGTGATCGCCGAAGCCCAACGCGGCGGAGGCAATGCGGCCTTCGTCGACGTCGAGCACGCGCTCGATCCGTCGTACGCGAAAGCGCTCGGCATCGATCTCGACAATTTGCTCGTCTCACAGCCCGATACGGGCGAACAGGCGCTCGACATCGCCGAGATGCTCGTGCGTTCGAACGCCGTTGACGTCATCGTCATCGACTCGGTTGCCGCACTCGTCACCAAAGCGGAACTCGAAGGCGACATGGGCGATGCGCACGTCGGCTTGCAAGCGCGGTTGATGTCGCAGGCGCTTCGCAAGCTCACGTCGGCGATTTCGCGCAGTAAATGCGTGATGATTTTCATCAATCAGCTTCGCGAAAAAGTCGGGGTTATGTTCGGGAGCCCCGAAACGACCTCGGGCGGCCGCGCGCTAAAGTTCTATGCGTCGGTTCGCTTGGACGTCCGCAAGCTGGAGCAGATCAAGGTCGGCACCGACGTCGTCGGCACGCGAACGCGCGTGAAGGTCGTCAAGAACAAGGTTGCCCCGCCGTTCCGTCAAGCTGAATTCGATATCACGTACGGTCACGGCATCTCCAAGATGGGCTCGATTATCGACGTCGCGCTGGAACGCAACATCGTCGGAAAGAGCGGCTCGTGGTATACCTACGGCGACCAGCGCATCGGTCAAGGCCGCGAAAACGCGAAAGCCTATCTCGAGGAACACACCGATGTTGCCGATGAGATCACCGTAAAAATCCGGGAAGCGCTCAAAACTTCAAGTTCGACGAACGGCGTCGCCGTAGCAGCCGCTGCTACAGAGGAGTGAGCCGGTCCGCTAAAGCAGCGGCATTATCGGCGCTCGCACAGCGCAGACTAACTGAGTCTCAACTTTGGGCCAAACTCGAGCGTAAAGGCTACGAGCACGACGAGATCGCGTCCGCGGTCGAGACGTGCAAGCGTGGCGGCTATCTCGACGACAAGTTATATGCGGATCTCTACGTGCACGGTGCGCGCAAAGCGGTCGGCAACGCGCGGCTGATCGCGAAGCTCGTCGCCAAAGGCGTCGATAGCGATGTGGCCTGTTCTTCCGTGGACGAAGCGCCGCGTGCAGAAGAAGAACGCTGCATCGATGCGCTCGTTACGCTGGAACGACGCCGCCCCGGCATCAGTTATCCTGCCGCTGCGCGCGCACTCGAGCGTTTGGGCTTTCCCGCGTCGGTGATCTACGCCGTCCTGCGCCAGCGCATCAGCGAAGATTCTACGTCCGTGTGACGCGGGGCACTGGCTCCGGCATGGGCGCCATCCGCATTCTTCTCGCCGAGGACGAACAGCCGATTCGCGAGCTGCTCGATCATCATCTTAGCCAAGACGGATTTCGCTGCGTCCATGCGGGCGACGGGATTACGGCGCTCGGCGTCGCGCGTGACGGGGTGGATCTTGCCGTTCTCGACATCGGTTTGCCGCGGCTCGACGGCCTCGAAATCGCACGGACGCTGCGGCGGGAAGGACGCAAAGTTCCGATTCTCATGCTGACGGCGCGCAGCGACGAAGTCGACCGGATCGTGGGATTTGAAATCGGCGCAGACGATTATGTGACCAAACCGTTCCTGCCTCGTGAAATCGTCGCGAGAGTTCGCGCGATTTTCAGGCGAAGCGGGGTTGCGTTTGACGACGGTCCGCGCGTGCTGCGATTCGGGCGTCTGGTCGTCGATGAGGCGGCGCGCGAAGCGCGCGTCGACGGTTCCGACGTCGGATTGAAGCCGCGTGAATTTGCCCTATTGCTGGAGCTCGCGACCAACGCCGGCGTCGCACTGTCGCGCACGATGCTGCTGGAACGCGTATGGGGCTTCGATTACGACGGCGACGAGCGCACCGTGGACGTTCACGTGCGTCGCCTCCGCTCGAAGATCGAAGAGCATTTTGCTCTCGACCCGGCGATCGCGACCGTTCACGGCTTCGGGTACAAGTTCGCGCAAACGTGAGCCCGCGCAGGCTGCTCAGCGGCGAGCGGCTTTGCGCGCGCCTCGCCCCGGCTCTCGCTCGCGGACATATTCCTCTGCTCGTCATGCGGCTGACGGAGCTCGAACGTGTTGCGTGGAGCGACGGCCGCACCTCGGCGCGGCGCTTGGAACGACGCGCGTCGGAGGCGTTTGCTTCGCACGTCGCAGCTCGTATGCGGCGAGCCGATTTACTCGCGCACGATCGGCATAGCGCGTTCTTTGCGATTGCGCTCGCCGCGCGCCGCCGCGGGCGCGGTGCGCCGTTGCCGTCAGACTGCCGGAGCGCGCTGGCACGAGCCGTCGAGTCGCTGCAAGCGTTGTCGCTCGGCTGCGAAACGGGCTGGACGCTGATGAGTACTGCACGCGATTTTGCAGGCGACCTGCGCGTCGCGATCGACCGCGGAGAAACCGAGCGGCAGAGGCTCGACTTTTTCTCTCCGATCGCGCACGAGATGCGAACGCCGCTGACCGCGATACGCGGCTATCTGGAAACGGTGCTCGGCGAATCGCTCGATGCATCGACGACACGCCGCTTTCTCGAAACGGCGCGGGCCGAAGCGCTGCGCTTAGGACGGCTCGTGGACGGCATGTTTGCCGTGTCGCTACTCGACCTGGAATATCGAGCCGAAGCGAAACGATCCCGCGGCGTACTCACGCAGGCCGCCGTCGACCGCGCGATCGCCGCGCTGATGCCGCGCATACGCGAGCGTGGTACGAATATCGAGTGCAAGCCATTGCCGGCCGTTCGGGTCGCAGCAACGTTCGATCATCTCGTTCAAATATTCGTGAACGTCCTTGGCAATGCAATCGATCACGGCGCCGCTTGTGGCCGCGTCGTCATTAGCGGCGTGAAGCAGAAGCGGGCGATTGAAATCACCATTGACGACGACGGTCCCGGCATAGCGGCAGGCGAGCGAGAAGCTGTCTTTGAGCTGGGCTATCGCTCACCGTCTGCTGCGTCGACTGGGAGTGGGCTGGGGCTTGCCGTCGTCCGACGATTGCTGGAAAGGACGTGCGGCAGCATCGTTGCGAGCGCTTCGCCTCTTGGGGGCGCGCGGTTTGTTATACGTTTGCAAAGGTGGCCGCAGCCAAAAAATTGACGGGATAATCCCGCACCGCCGCTGAATCAAAATATCCCGATGCGGAAGTTTATTATCCGCGTCGCGGCGCTCTTGTGTGCTGCGGCACTGGTAATCGTTCCACTCACAGTACGTGCGCTCGACCTCGAGACGGTTGCTCGGGCTGCGTCAGACTACCGTAACCCTTCCAGCCCGAAGCTGGAAGCGATGTTCCGCGCGGCGTTGCTCGATACGCAGCGACAGATCACTATGGCGGCCGACGGGACGGCGTATGTGAAGACCGGTGACATCCCGGCAGAGTGGCTTCGCGACGCGAGCGCGGAAGCGCGACCGTATCTCTATTTTGCCAAAGACGATCCGACCGTGCGCCAGCTCTTGCGCGCCGTGATCGCTCGCATGGGCAAATACCTGCAAGTCGATCCGTATGCCAATGCGTTTACGCTCGACTACCGGGTGTGGGAGCAAAAGTTCGAGCTCGACTCGCTCGCATATCCCATCATCTTCGCCTGGACGTATTGGAAGGTTACCGGCGACACGTCGATCTTCAACGGCGATCTTTCGAATGGTTTCGACAAGGCGCTCAAGACGATGGAGATCGAACAAGATCATCCGCGCAACTCGCATTACACGCACCGCGAGCTGCCGGCAGACGGCAAAGGAAATGCGGTCAAGTACACCGGGATGATTTGGACGGGTTTCCGTCCTTCGGACGACTCCTGCGTATACAACTACTTGATTCCGTCCGAGATGATGGCCGTCGTCGCGCTGGGCGACCTCGAAGAGATCGAGCGCGTCGTCTACCGCAATCTCATTAAAGCGCAACGCGCCAAAACGCTGCGGACCGAAGTCAACAACGGCATCCAGGAATATGGGCTCGTGTTCATGCCGAACTACGGCTACGTCTACGCGTACGAAGTCGACGGGCTCGGACACGCCGTCCTGATGGATGACGCCAACATTCCAAGCTTGCTCTCGGCGCCGTATATCGGCTACACCAAAGCGAGCGACACCGTCTACTTGAACACGCGGCGGTATTTGCTCTCAAAAGACAATCCGTACTATTACAGCGGTTCGGTCGCGCGCGGAATCGGCAGCGCCCACACCAACGACGGGTGGGTGTGGCCCCTCGCGCTCGTCATGCAAGGCTTGACCGCGGTCAACGATTCCGAAAAGCGCGACGTTTTGAACGAATTGCTGGCGTCGGACACGGGCGACCACGTTCTGCACGAGTCCTTCAACCCGAACGATCCGACCAAGTTCACGCGAGCCGACTTCGGCTGGCCGAACGCGCTCTTCAGCGAGTTCGTCATGACGACGTTCGACGGGTACAAGGCCCTCCCGACCGCGCCAACCGGCGATTTGGAAATCCTCGGCGAATAGCCAGCGCCTCATGGAAGGCGCACATAAAGAAGAGGACGCTCCCGTCACCGTCGTGGTCGGGATTCAATGGGGAGACGAAGGTAAGGGACGGGTCGTCGATATGCTCGCCGCGGATGCCGACGTCGTGGCGCGCTTCGGCGGGGGTGACAACGCCGGCCATACCCTCGTCGTCGGAGACCGTAAGCTCGCGCTTCGGATCGTTCCGTCCGGCGCGCTCGAAAAACGCCCGGAGCTGTTTATCGGCAGCGGGACGGTCGTGTCGCTGTCGTCGCTGGAGAACGAAATTGCAACGCTTGCCCAGATCGGCGTGGACGTCTCACGGATAAAGGTCTCCGATCGCGCGCACGTCGTTTTCCCGTACCATCAAGATGCCGATCGCGCGAGCGAAGCGGCTCGCGGCAACGAGGCGATCGGCACGACCGGACGCGGGATAGGACCCGCATACGTCGACAAAGCTGCTCGGGCCGGCATCACCTTCGCCGATTTGCGCGATCCCAAGACACTTTCCGCGAAGCTGCGCGGCCGGCGTGCCGACGAATCGGTCATCGACGCGACCCTCGCGGCAGCTGACCGCATCGGACGGTACGTCGTCGACGGCGCGGCCTATATTCATGCGGCTGTTGCCGGCGGCAAGCGCATCTTGGCAGAGGGCGCCCAAGGGACGATGCTCGACGTCGGTTTCGGCACGTATCCGTTCGTGACGAGCTCGCATACGATCGCGGGCGCCGCGACGATCGGTCTCGGCATCGGGCCGAAGAGCATCGGGCGCGTCATCGGGATCGCGAAGGCGTACTGCTCGCGCGTCGGCGCCGGACCTTTTCCCTCCGAGCTGCGCAGCGATCTCGGCGACCGTCTGCGCCAGGCCGGCGGCGAATTCGGAACCGTAACCGGGCGACCACGCCGCTGTGGATGGTTCGATGCGGTGGCCGCGCGCTACGCGGTCCAGCTCAACGGTCTCGACGCAGTCATCGTGACGAAGCTCGACGTCCTCTCGGGCTTCGACCGCGTCGGCATCGTAACCGGCTACCGCCTCGGCGGGAAGCCGGCCGGCGTCGCATCGCTCGCCGAGCCGGCGCTCGAGGTCGATATCGCCTGGCACGACGGCTGGCAGCAGCCGCTCGGCAACGTGCGCCGCATCACGGATCTTCCCGATGCGGCTCGCCGCTACGTTGCAGCGCTCGAAGAGACGTTATCCACGCCCGTCGCCGGCGTTTCCGTCGGCCCCGAGCGCAGCCAGTACGCGGCATAACGGAATCTTCATTTCCGGCTTGAGAACGCGGGGCCGATCCGAAGCCGAGCTACCCTCAGTCAACCCCCCTTTCAACCGAGCAGAAACTTGACCGTAGGGCTGCTAGGTATGGTCCGTGAACGGCGAAGCCGATAACCTCAACCAGAGGTCGAGCACGGACGCTCGACTGGTTTTGGCCATGGCGGGCTTTCCTGTGGGTTCGGTTATTACCGGCCTGCTCGTAGGTGTCTCTTGGATCGGCTGACGACCACCTGGCAAGACCTCTCGACTCGCACGCGCGACATGCTTGCAAACCTGAGCGGTGCGCAACGTCTCGCGGCTATGCTTGTCGCAGTTGCGCTTGTAATCGGAATTGGTGCATGGGCGACGATGTATGGTCCCCTGCATCACGAACCGTACGCGGTGCTCTTCTCAAATTTGTCTGCGGAAGATTCCGCTTCCGTCGTGCAAAAATTGCGCGACGACAAGGTGCCGTATCAAATTACGGCGGGCGGTACGGAAATCAAAGTTCCGCAAGCGAGCGTTTACGACGAGCGCATCCAAGTTGCCGGCTCGAACTTGCTCAAAGGCGGCGGCACGGGTTACGAGCTCTTCGATCGCACGAACCTCGGCATGACGGACTTTCAAGAGAAAGTCGCGCTGACTCGTGCAGTGGAAGGCGAGCTGCAGAGAACGATTGACGGACTTTCAGCCGTGCAATCGTCGCGCGTCGCCATCGCGAAACCGGATGAGACGCTGTACAGCTCCGTGCAGGCGCCGACGACGGCATCCGTTGCCATCAAATTGAAGCCCGGCTTGAATCTCGACTCAGCGCAGGTTCTGGGCATCACCGATCTCGTCTCGTATTCGGTGCCGGGGCTGAAACCCGAAAACGTAACGATCGTCAACCAAGACGGCAACATTCTCGTTCCGCGCGCGGCCGCAGGA
>JBOHTT010000067.1:0-10824 GCA_050733775.1 Vulcanimicrobiaceae bacterium | reverse complement strand
CGATCGTCGTTGAGGTCGGCGACGGCGAGCGCGTCGGCTACGGCGAAGCGACGTACCTCAATGGCTATACCGACGAAACGATCGAGTGGGGTTGGCAAAGCGTGAAAGAGATCGTCTCGCTGCTCGCCGGCGGTTCGATTTTCGCCGGTCGCGAACGGCTGGCAGCTCTCTTCGCGCAAGCGCCGTTTACGGTCTCCGCGTTTGGGACGGCTCTCGACATGCTGGAGGGAAACGCCCGTTTGCGCGTCGAGGCCGAAACGCGCGTACCGCTTCTGGCTCTGCTGCCGGGCGAAACGGAAGAAGCGATCGCGCGCGACATCGACGCTGCCATCGGTAAGGGCTACCACACGCTCAAGATCAAAGTCGGCTTCGACGCGAAAGAAGATCTTGCGCGCATGCAAACGATTCAAGGTTTGAATCGGGGGCGCTGCATGCTGCGATTGGACGCGAATCAAGGATATTCGCGGCAAGATGCCGTGCGATTCGCCTCGTCGCTCGATCCGGATTCGATCGAGTTATTCGAGCAGCCGTGCGCGAAGGAAGATTGGGACTCTGCCGTCGCCGTGGCGCGCGTTTCGACGGTGCCGATGATGTTGGATGAGTCGATCTACGACCGCGGCGACATCGAGCGCGCTGCGGAGCTGCAAGCGGCGCGCTTCATCAAGCTGAAGCTCGTCAAAGCCGGATTCGTCGATACGCTCGTGCGCGATCTCGCGAGGATCCGCGAGCTCGGCATGGAGCCGGTGCTCGGCAACGGCGTCGCGACGGAGATCAGCAATTGGATGGAAGCCTGCGCCGCACGCGGCTTGGTGACGAATGCCTTGGAGTCCAACGGATTTCTCAAGCCGAAGCGTTCGATCGTTCGCGCCCCGCTGCGCTTCGCCCAGGGCGCAATCGTGCTGGAACCCGGTTGGATGCCGCAGCTCGATCGCGACGCCGTCGAGGCGCAGACAACCGCCGTCGCGGCGGCCTAAAAATTCGTCATGTATCTTGACGAGTAGGCCGAAATCGGCTTTAATCGGGAGCACCGGGGATCGGTCCACAAACCTTATAACGTTTCCATTAGGAGGGGACAGGCGTGGCACGAGCCGTTCGATCCCATTTTATTAGGATCGCTGTTGCAACATTAGCTGCCGTCGCAATCGCAGCTCTCAATTCCCCGAAGATTGCACCTGCGCAGACCAAACTGGCGCCCCTGCGCGTGCAGTGGTACCAGGGACTGTTGATCAATCAAAGCAGCGTCGTCGCGCTCAACACCGGCATCTTCAAAAAGCATGGGCTCGACGTCACGCTGGTTCCGGTTCAGAGCGGTCCGGCAACCCAAGCGGCAGTGCACGCCGGATCGGTCGACATCGGCACCCAAGACGTCGATCAAACGATGATCAACACGCATCTCGATCATCTCAACTTCGTCAATATCTGCGGCGCCGAAGGTCCGTATTATGCGGTCACGGTGAACGCGACATTTCTCAAGTCGATGACGGGTCCGATGACCTATCCCGACGTGATGAAAAATTTCGTCGGAAAACGTTTGGGCGTAACCGCACTCGGCGCCGACACCAACTATTTCTGGAACGCGCTGTTCCAGGGTGCGGGTCTCTCGCCTGATGCGGGGCATTACGTCGCTACCGGCGTCGGGCAAACATCGCTCAGCGCGATGGAGCACGGCTTGGTCGATGCCACGATGAATTTCGAGCCGTTGACCTCGATCGAAGTTCAGCACGGCGCGAAGGTTGTGGTAAACGTCTCGAAGGGTGAAGGACCAGAGCTTACGCGCGGAACGAACCCTCAGCTGATCTACTTTGCGAGCAGGCCGTGGGTAGAAGCACATCCCGACGTAGCCAAAGCGTTCAACGCGTCGATTCTCGAAGCGGTGAAGTTCCAAAAGGATCCCAAGAACTTCCCAGCAGTTCTGGATGCAATGAAAAAGTCGATGGGAGATATTGGAGAGGCGCAGGGTTTCGACCAGATGGTGCGCGATAACATCGGACCGAGCAGCCAAACGGCACTCACGATCGAGTCGACGAAAAACTGGTTGGCATTCACGAAAGAGTTCTTGAAATTCCCGAAGGACGTCACGGTCGATGCTATACACAAGGAAATCACCTGGTCAGGCGCCTGCAAGTGACATTCTCAGCGTCGAAGACGTTTCGCACGAATTTTTCATTGAGGAACACGACGGTAGCGAAAAGCGCGTTCATGCGCTAGACGGCATCTCGTTTACCGTCGAGCAAGGACAGTTTATATCGCTGGTAGGGCCGAGCGGATGCGGCAAGACGACGCTCTTGAACGCAATCGCCGGCCTTTGCCAACCGACCCATGGGAAAATACAGCTGGCGGGAAGCGCGCCGGGTGCCGGGCGCGCCGACGTCGCGTACATGTTCGCGACGGACTGCCTGCTGCCGTGGCGTCGCACGCTCGATAACGTCGAGTTTGCGATGGAAGTGCGCGGCGTACCGGAAACCGAGCGGCGCTCGCGCGCGAAGCAGCTCCTTGGGTCGGTCGGCTTATCCGGTTTCGAAATGGCGTATCCGTCCCAACTTTCGCGCGGCATGCGCCAGCGAGCTGCGCTTGCGCGAACCTTTGCGCTCGACAGCCAGGTCTTGCTGATGGACGAGCCGTTCGGCGCACTCGACGCGCAAACGAAGCTGATTCTGGAACAGCTGTTGCTCTCGCTTTGGGAGCAAGGCGAACGCCGTACGGTCCTGTTCGTGACCCACGATCTCCACGAAGCACTCGTCCTTTCCGATCGCGTGCTCGTTTTTTCTCGCTCGCCGGGACGTCTGAAGGCCGATCATCGTCTCGATTTTCCGCGTCCCCGCGATCCGCTCAAACTTCAAAGTGAGAGCGGCTACCACGACGTGTTCACGAAGCTGTGGGCCGACCTTGGGACGGAGCTTCTCTCCGGGTCGCCGGACGGCCGCGAATGAGCATCGTCGAAAACGTCGCCATCCCGGCTAAGAGCGTCTCTGCCAATCGCAAAAAGCGCGCGCAAAAGCGCCTGTTTGTTTTCGTCTGTCAGATCGCCGTCGCGGTTATCGCGATCGCCATATGGCAGCTCTGTGCGAGCCTGAAGCTGCTGGACACGACTGTGATCAGCAATCCTCGAGCGGTCTTCTCGTATTTGGCCGGGGCGCTGGTCGGTTCCGAGCTGTGGCTGAACTTCTATTATACGATGGTCGCGACGCTCGTCGCATTTGTGGCCGGAAGCGTGCTGGGCATCATCGCCGGCCTGGCCTTCGTGCAGATGCCGGTTCTCGAAGAAATCTTCGACCCGTTCGTCACGCTGTTGAATGCCTTCCCGCGTATCGCGCTGGCGCCGCTCTTCATCGTGTGGTTCGGAATTGGAATTAAGTCGAAGATCATTCTCGCGATCAGCGTCATCTTTTTCATCTTGCTGCTTACGACGGTCGCGGGAGGGCGCTCCGTCGACCGCAACTTGTTGACGCTCTGCCGGTCTCTAGGTGCGCGCCCGTGGAAAATTTTTCGCTCGGTAACGCTTCCAACTGCGGCGCCGAGCATTTTTGCCGGCCTGAAGCTCGGGCTTATCTACTCCTTCCTCGGCGTCATCGTCGGGGAAATGATTGCATCGGAATACGGGCTGGGCGAAATAGCGATGAAGTATTCCAACACCTTCCAGATGGATAAGGTCCTCGGAATATTGTTCTTTCTCGCTGTCATTACGACGTTGCTTTCCGGGATCATGACGATCATCGAAAAGCGCGCGATGCGCTGGCAGAAGCTATAACGTCAGAACGCCGCCGTCGACCACGAGCGTCGCCCCGTTGACGTAGCTCGCGCGGTCGGATACGAGAAAGGCGGCGACGTTCGCGATGTCCTGCGGTTCGGCGACGCGGCGCACCGGTATCCTCGTCTTGAGATTTTCGCGGTCGGCGTCAGACATGGAAGCCGTCATTGCGGTTTGCGTGAGTCCCGGCGCCATCGCGTTGACGTTGACGCCGTGCGGCCCGTATTCGCGCGCGAATCCCAAAGTCAGCGCAATGACGGCGGCTTTGCTCGTGCCGTACAAGGTATTGCCGAACAGTCCACCGCCCTTGAACGCCGATATGGATGCGAGATTGAGAATTTTGCCGTAACGCCGCGCGACCATGCCGCCCAGGACGGCGCGGCTGCACGTGAAAATTCCCTCAACATTGACGGTTGACAGTGCGCGCCAATCCGACGTTTGCATCGTGTCGAGCAAGCCGGTCCGCACGATGCCGGCGCTGTTGACGAGAATGTCGATTCTGCCTTGCCGCTCTTCGATCTGGCGGACGGCGGCCTCGATAGCCGCCTGATCGCCGACATCGAGCGCGATCTCAAATGCGCGCAAGCCTTCACGCGAGAGCGCCTGCACTTGTCGGGAGGCTGCAGCAACGTCGAGATCGCCGGCGTAGACTACCGCACCCTCTGCGGCGAGCGTGCGCGCAATGGCGGCGCCAATGCCGCTGCCGGCTCCCGTGATGAGCGCGACCTTGTCCCTGAGTTGCAGATCCACGGCGTCTCCTTTGAATTTGGCGTGGAAAAGGCTTGTCCGGCCTTCAGCGAAAGGGCCGCCTCATGCCGAATGCTCCGCCGCAGCCTTGGGAGGTTCTCGCGGTAAAGCGAGCCGTCAACCTCCGTCAACTGCTCCTGGCAACGTCACGATTGGTCAACTGGAAGATGACGGAGATACTCGTGCAGCGCGGTTATAAACGCTTTCGCACCACGCATCTCAGCCTCTTTTCCCATATCGACTTCGAAGGTACGCGTCTCAACGTTCTGGCGACGCGCGCGAATATGACCAAACAGGCGATGTGGCAATTGGCCAACGAGCTGGAAACGCTGGGCTACGCAGAGCGGCGCGTCGATCCATCCGACCGCCGCAATCGCATCATCCTCCTGACCACAAAGGGGATGAAGCTGCTTTTCGAAAGCTTCGACGCTCTCGAAGAGATCGAGTCCAATTTGGCAGCCGTCGTGGGCACCCAGCCGTATCAGCACCTCAAAAAGATGCTGAAGATGGTGTCGGATCCGCAGCTGATGGAAGAAGACGAAACTTATAATCCACGGCGGCGCAGCCAGCGCCCTTCGAAAGTACGATAAGAGGGTTGAACTCGATCTCTGCTGCCTGAGGCGCATCGAGTGCGAGAAGCGACACTGCGACAATCGCCGATGCGAGCGCGTCGCGATCGTACTCTTTGTCTGCACGGAAGCCGCGCAGAAGCGCGTCCAAGGGCGGCGAGCTCAACATATTCAGGGCTTGCGCCGCATCGACCGGCGCAGGGCGCATCGCCAGCTTCGCGATGAGCTCGACGAGCGTGCCGCCCGGACCAACTGCAATCATCGGCCCGAACGTCGGATCGCGTTTCATCCCGACAAACACGTGCAAACCTTCGAGCATCTCTTGAATCAGCACGCCCTCGATCGTCGCGCCGGGTTCTGCAACGCCCACATCGCGTAGGATGCGATCGTATGCTCCGGCGAGTTCTTCGGTACTCTTTACGCCGACGACGACGCCGCCCGACTCGGTTCGATGCAGCAAGTCTGCGGAAGCGATTTTCACCACGACCGGTCGATCGATCCCGGCTCGAAAACGTTCGGCTTCGGCAACCGTTCTCGCAAGAATCTGCCGAGGAAGGGGAATTCCGTAGCGCGTCAGGACGTCGATTTGACCGGCAACGGTTTTGAGCGTGACGGCGTCGAAGGCCGCTTGCTGCGTGGGACGATAATCGCGCAGCGAACGACCGCGAAACGCGACGTCGTACCGAAGTTTTCGTGCCAATGCCGCGGCGGCCCGTGAAGGATCGGCGAAGACGGGAAACGGCGCCGTTCGCAGCTGCGCCGCGATGTCGTCGCTTGGCGCAGCCCACGCGACCGCAAAGGGTTTCTCCGACGACGCCGCAAGGGTTGTGAGCTCCTCGAGCAGCGTTGCGCCTTCACGCCAAATCAGCGCGACGCACAGCAGCCCGGCGTCGTATGCGTCGGCGGCGAGCATGGTTTTCAGGCATCCCGCCATGAGCTTCGCTTGCAGCGATGCGGCGCCGGTCATGTCGAGAGGATTTGCGACGGTCGCATAGGCGGGAAGCATTTCGCGCAGCGATTTCTCGACGTCGCCGGGAAGCGGCGGCATCTGCCCGCCTTCCGATTCGGCAGCGTCCGCCGCGAGGACGCCTGCGCCTCCCGAATGACTGACGAGCGCGATGCGATGTCCGGTAGCTGCATGCGTTCGCGCGAAGATCTTCAAGAGCTCGAGGAGGTGCTCGCCGTCGTTCGCACGGATGACGCCGTACGCATCGAAGATGCTCTGCGCGACCGCGTCAGATCCGACCAGTGCTCCGGTATGCGATTTCGCCGCTTGCGAGCCGATGGTGCTGGAGCCCGCCTTGAGTACGATGAGCGGTTTGCCGAGCTTCAGCGCGAGCGTCGCTAATTCGGTGAAGCCTTTGCCGTCACGAATATTTTCCAGATAACCGCACAGAATTCGAACGTCGTCGCGGACAATCAGCGCGCGAGCGAGATCGCTGAATCCGGCATCCGCTTCGTTGCCGGAACTTATGAAATACCGGAAGCCGACGCCCTCTTCCTGAGCGCGGGCGACGAGTGCGGTTCCGAATGCACCACTCTGCGAAACCAGCGCGATGTCGCCGGTCTTCAGACCGGTGCGATCGAAGGCTTGGCTGATTGTCGCAACGACACCGTTCTCGAGATTGACGAGTCCGACGGAATTGGGACCGATGAGCCGCGTACCTTTGCTGCGCGCGACGTCCAACAGCTCTTGCTCGAGTAGGACGCCGTCCTCGCCGACTTCGGAATAGCCCGAAGTGAGGACGAGCGCCGTTTTGATGGAGTGTGGTCGTGCTTCGCCCAGCGATGCGTTCAGCGCGGCGGCCGGAATCGCAAAGACGGCAAGATCGATGTCTTCGTTCACCGCCGACAACGACGCAAAGCACGGGAGACCATCAACTTCCTGGTAGCGTGGGTTCACCGGAATGATGCGGCCGGCAAAGCGATGGCGTTTGAGACCTTGAAGAACGAAACCACCGCCCATGCGCGTCCCGTCGGGATTCGCGCCGACGATTGCTATCGTACGGGGTGCGAGAGCGGGCGTAAGATCGATGTCGACTATCGGCTTCCTTCCATCGCCAGCTCGGCCGTTCGAATCTGCATCGGTCGACGCGGCGACGCGTCGTCGAGCATCTTGAGCGCGTCCCGAATCGACGTGCCGTTTGCGGGGGCGACGTTGCCATGTCGTCCGTACAGCGGTTCGAGCTGCGCCGGTTGATAGAACACCGCAAGCAAGAGGTCGTCATCGGACTTGAACGGTCCGCGCTTCGCGCGCGTTTCTTCCAGTCTTGGCGGGATGACCTCGCCGGGGCGTGCCGTGATCGGCTCGGCGCCGCCGGTGATTTCCTCGACGCGCTTGCGGACCTCGGGTGCAATCGGACCGGCCGGCTTTCCGTAATAGCCTTGCACGTACCGTACAACTTCATCCGGGATGACGCCGTAACGCTTGCCGCTCGTCACGTTTATTGCCGCCTGCGTAATCGTGAATTGCGCAAAGGGGCTGACGATCACGGGATAACCTAAGTCCTCGCGCACGACCGCTGCCTCGGCCATCACCTCGTCGAGACGATGCTCCATCCCGATGTCCCGCAGCTGCGAGTGAAGATTGGAGATCATCCCGCCCGGAACTTGATGTTTATAAAGGAAGGGATCGTAGCGGTTGGGCGGCACGATCGGCTTACCGTATCGGTGCGCGAGATCGGTCAAATAGCGTTCCATGCGCTCGAAATCGGCGTCCTTGACCCTGACCTCGTAACCCATCTCGCGAAGTCGCTGCGCGCAGTATCGGCCGTTGGGCAACGCGTCCGCCGACGCCAGCGGTCGTATCCCGGTGTACAAATAATCCACGCCGAACGGCACGCTCGTCAGCGCCACGAGCTCGCCGACGCTGCCGCGGCAGTGCGTGTGCAGCTCGAACGGAAGGCTCGGAGCGATCGCACGAACTGCGGGCACGAGCGTGCGCGCGCGTTCCACCGTCAGCAAACCGCCCGGATCTTTGATGCCGAACACGTCGACGCCTAACGCCACAATCTCTTTCATCTTCGCGGCGTAGTACGCGTCCGTATGAACGGGGCTTTCGGTATAGACGACGTGTCCGACGGATTCCATTCCGCACGCTTTGGTCACGCGAACGGAAAGCGCCATGTTGCGGATATCGTGAAGCGAGTCGTAGCACGTGTATCGCCTCACGCCGGTTTCCGCAACGCGCCGGATCGCCAGCTCGACGACGTCGTCGGGAAACATCTCGAAGGTGAAAAGACTCTGGCCGCGCGTAAAGACGTTCATCGGCGTCTTCCGCACGAGCTGCGCGGCCTGTCGCAGCCGGTCCCAAGGATCCTCGCGCAAATATCGGACGCACACGTCGAACATCGCGCCGCCGAGCACGTCGATGACGTCGTAGCCCATTTCGTCCAACATCTGAAGGACGGGAAACATCATCTCGTTCGTCATGCGCGTGGCCCACAGGCTTTGTTGGCCGTCGCGAATGGTGGTGTCGATCAAGCGAACCCTATGCATGGCTTTCTCCCTCGCCGTCCAGCTGGAATACGGGAATCGTTAACGCCGGCGACAGCGCTTCGAAGTTGACGCGAACGGGCTTTCCGCATGCAACTGCCTCCACATCGCCGGTAATGCGCGTGAGCATTCGCACGCCTTCAGCCAGCTCGACGACGGCGATGCAATACGGAACGAGCGCGGCGTACGCCGCTTCGATCGGTTGGCGAACGATCGCATACGTGTAGACCGTACCCTTACCTGAAGCCTCGGCCCACGCGATGTCGATCGAATCGCAAAACGGACAGAATCGTCGCGGATAAAAGTGGAATAGACCGCATGCGTTGCAGT
Source organism: Vulcanimicrobiaceae bacterium (assembly GCA_050733775.1). Lineage (GTDB taxonomy): Bacteria > Vulcanimicrobiota > Vulcanimicrobiia > Vulcanimicrobiales > Vulcanimicrobiaceae > JAFAMS01. The sequence continues at coordinate 1,935 of JBOHTT010000067.1, read as the reverse complement.
GCGGCAGCCGCAAAACGCCTTGCCGGCAGCCGTCCCAAAACGGCTTCGCTTCCGGGGAACGCGTCGGCGTGTATGCTTCACCTTTGAGCTGCGTGCTGTACAGCGTCTTGAGGCTTCGCGTCCCGCTCACGAGGCGTTCACCGCTTCTAAGATCGCAGTGACCTCGCTGAAGAAGACGCCGCCGTTACCGTGCACGAGCGCGCGTTTCGCACCGGCGACTTGCCGCTCGCCGCATTCGCCGCGAAGCTGCCTGACTGCCTCGATGACGAGGAACATCCCGAACTGTCCCGGATGCAAATACGAGAGGCCTCCGCCTGACGTGTTCAGGGCAACGTCGCCGCCGGGGCCGAAATCCGTCGCCTCGACAAACGCGCCGCCTTCGCCCTTCTTGCACAGCCCGATGTCTTCCAACATCATCATGAGCTGGCTGCTGAAGGCATCGTAGATCTCGAAAACGTCGATGTCGTCAAGCGTTACGCCGGCACGCCGCAGCGCAAGCGGTGCCGAAATAGCAGCGCCGCTGGTCGTGATGTCTTCTTTGAATGCGATGGATCGGTGCGTGTATGCGTGTCCGGCCGCCAGAAACGCAACCGGAGTCTTTCGCAGGGTACGCGCACGATCGAGCGTCGTCATCACAAACGCGCCGCCGGCATCGGTCACGAGACACGAATCGAGCCGGTGAATCGGCTCGATCACGGGCGGCGCGGCCAAGATTTCGCCGATTGTGGTCGGCTTGCGCCGCACCGCTTTGGGATTGAGCGCTGCCCATCGCCGGCTTTCGACAACGAGCTTCGCAAACTGCGCTCGCGTCGTTCCGTACTGATACATGTGTCGCTGCGCGGCCAACGCGTACGCGCCGATAGGAAAGCACGTGCCGAACGGCCTCTCGAAATCGTCGGCATATTCCGGCGTGAGGCTGACGTATTCGCCCTGTCGCGGCGTCATGCCGTATGCGACGAGCACGGTCTCGCAGATACCGGAACGAATTGCGGCGGCTGCCGTGTCGATGTGCGAGACGTTCGAGGCGCCGCCGATGAACGTTTCCTCTACCCAACGCGGCTGCAAACCCATGTACTCGGCGAAATTGATCGCGGGCATGCGCCCACCGGTTTGCGTCACCAAGCCGTCGACGTCGCTCTTCGAGAGGCCGGCGTCGCGAATTGCGTTTCGCGCAGCCTGCGTCTGCAGCTCGAGTGCCGAACGATCGGGCAGATCGCCGATGTCGTCGGACTCGGCGACACCGACGATGCAGATCGTATGGGGTCGCATCTATCGCTCTTCCCCCGCAGCGACGACGACGAGCGGCTGGCCGTACTCGACGAATTGGCCGTTCGGAACGAGTACCGAGAGCAAGCGCGAATTCGCGGCTGCGACGACCGGAGTCGATTTGAGAGGCGCTTCGACCGCGCCGATTTGCTCCGCCCCGTCGCTCTGTTTGAAAATTCCGACGGCGGGTGAGTGAATGACCGCGGTCGCGTCTTCGCGGCGCGCGGTGATTGCATCAACCACCAGGTCGCCGCTGCGAAAGTGAATGCGTCCCGTTCCCCATCCGTCGAGCAGTGCGAGGATCGTACGAACGTCGCGGTAGGTTAGCGCCGCCATCAGTCCGGCCGAATCCAAATGACCGGTTGTCCCGTCGTCACGGCTTGCTCGTTGGCAACCGGCAGCTCGACGACCGTTCCACTAGCGCCGGCCGCGATCGAGTTGAAGAGCTTCATAACCTCGATGATGCAAACGGTGTCGCCGGGCGACACGTGCGTGCCGGTTTCGACAAACGGCGGAACATCGGGAGCGGGGGCGCGATAAAAGGTGCCGCTCATCGGCGCTTTCACCGCAACGAGCGATGTGTGCTCGCGCGATGTCGCGGCTTGTTTTTCCGCCGGTTTTGCCGCAGCTTCTCCATGCGAAGTTTGTGCGAAGGAACCGGTTCCGGCT
>JBOHTT010000066.1:0-11609 GCA_050733775.1 Vulcanimicrobiaceae bacterium | reverse complement strand
GACCCGAAGGGTCGTAGTCGAGGGACAGCTGTAAACGTTGCCACCGCTTCTCGGTCCCTCGACTATGCTTCGCATCGCTACGCTCGGGATGACAACCCTAGACGGTAATTTCCAGCAAGCGGTACGTTTTCGGGCCGATGGCGAGGTTGATCGCGCCGTTGTTTCGCGTCGACGCGGGGCCGCCGTCCCACTCGCGCGTGAGGCCGTCGAAGCTACGAACGCGGCGCGCGCGCATGTGTCGCACGCGCAGGCGCGTCGTGATCGCGTGGGGCGCGGAGTTGCCGACGAACACCAACACGCGTTTCGCGTCGCGCAACGCGACCGCGCATACGTCGTCACCGGCGACCTCAAAATCGTCCGTCACGTCTTCCTCGAGCTTCATAAGCGGAATGCTGGAGTCGAGCTCGGCATTGGCGTAGCCTTGAAGTCCGTCTTCGTCGCGGATGACAAACCACGTGAGGCTGCGTCCTTGATATGGCAGGTTGCGCACGGCGACCCAGCTCCACGACGGTGGCATCCGTGGACTGAGCGTCGCGCCTTCGAAGGTGGGATGAAACCCCGCCGCGCCCTCGATTGCGGCCCATAAGTAGCGGGGCGGAAACCACGGCGAGAGCATCATCCCCGCGTTGACGAGCGTTTCGCCGTGCAACCACTCCGAGAACTGGCCCGGGACCGTATTGTAGCGGCGCGGATCGCGCGAATAATTCTGGAACGTCGTCGCGAGCGACTCTTCCATTTTCTCCGGCAAAAACGGCGACGCGCACATCGCGTACCAAAACGAAACGCCGACCCACACACCGCCGAGCAAACCGGAGGCCTCGCTCGGACTGTAGTCCGGAGCATTGTGCGGAATCGTGCGCAAGCCGGCGGGCGTCCAGAAATCTTCAGCGCTCAAGCGGCGGACGATGCGTTCGGCGACGTCGCGTTCGGCGACGCCGTACAACACCGGAAAGACGAGATCGATCGACTCCTCGCTGCGACGCGCGCCGTCGACGTCGAGCGCGAGCAAGTACAAGCCGTTCTCCGGGTTGTAGAGGTGCCGGTTGATCGCGGCGCGCAGCGCTGCAGCTTCGCCGTCGAAATGCTTGGCATCGCGCTTGCAGCCTAAGGCGCGCGCCATGTTCGCCATCGCACGGAGTGCGCCGTAGCATTCGGAATTCAGCTCCGTCGGCGCGCCGGAGATGCGATAGTGCGGGATAATGTTGCGCCAGCCGGCGATGCCGCGCGCCCCCGTCTCGCGCGACGTGCACCACACGAGGCCGCGGCGGTCACGGCATCGCAAGATATGCTCGGCGGCTCGCTTGGCATACCGATACGCGTGCTTCAGAAAATCGCGGTCGCCCGAGCACATCGCGTGATGCGCCACGGCGAGGATGAGGAGCGGCGTATTGTCGTTGATGTTCAGCCCGTAATCGTCGGTTTCGCCGGTGAGCATATCGTACCACTCGACGATCATGCCGTTGTTCGCTTGGCGTTTCAAGAAGCCGCATAGCGAATCGCGCGAAAACTCCGGCGTGACGTAATCCGAGCCGAGGGCATACAAGGACGTATCGCGACCCACCGCCTTCGACGAACGCGTCGGGGAATTCGTGAAGCAGCAGTCGCCGTTTGTACGCAGCTGCACGCGCAGCATGTTGGCTTTCGCCCACGTCACGCCATGGTTGACGTCGGGATTGGGCGTGAGCACTTGCGAGAACGAAAGCGCATTCCGAAAGAAGGCGCGCGTCGCATTGAACGCCTCGCGCGCTTCCGGAGCGTTGCGCACGGCTGACTCCAAGGCTTTTTCACCATCGGCCGCGACGCCTAGGACGAACCAAAACGTCACGGGCTCGTCGGTCTTCAACTCGTGTTGGAAGCGCAGAATGCCGAGGGGTCTTCGTCGTGCCGAAATGCGATTGGAGAGCGCGCCGGGCGAGCGAACGCCTACGGGTTTGGCGCGGTCGGCTGTAACCTCCCAGCTCTGCGGGCGCATCGACGCCCCGACGAAGCGCGCGAAGCGACGATCGTCCCGATCGAACGCTTCGATCCCGTGCAAACGCGCGTTCCACCGCGCATCGATATTCCCGAGCGTGTCGCCCGCGAGATTGCAGAATGCGTACGTATCCATCGCAATCGTTTCCGGCAGCGTGTTGCAATAGCGAATCAGCACGTACACCAGCGGCGGATCCGGCGACCCGACGCCGCCACGATTGAGCGCGAAAACAGACTCCGTCACCTCGACACCGTTTTCGAGCAGATAGTCGTGGTCTTGATATTCGGGATGAATGCCGAACGTGCCGGGAAGGCGACGGATGCGCGTGCCGCTATCGCTTTCCCAATGCTGCATGAGGAACGTACCGATCAACGAGCGACCGGCATCCACGCAAAAAACCTTCTCGATTGCGCCGGTAGCCTTTAGAACGCAGCAGACGCGCGGCGCGCCCAGCGTGCTTCCGGCGGCCATGTCGTCGTCGCTAACACGATAACTGTCGAGGCTTGGTTGCGAGCCCAGTCCGAATTTTTCGGCGTAACTTCTCGATGCGGTGCTTTTGAGGTACCGGACGTCAGCGAGTGACGGCATGCTCCCAAACATCCTGAAATCCGCGCGCGCTCGCAGCCAGCACCTCGTCGAGGTTGTGCGTCCAGAGCGAATCTTGCAGCGATTCGCTGGAGAAGATCTCGATGACGTACGGACGCCGATAGCCGGCATCGTGCACGGCGCGTATGATTTCGTTGAGTGGAATCTCGCCCTGGCCCGGAACGAGGCGATCGTAGAATGCGCGCGGGCGCCGGTAATCGCTGATTTGCACGAGGAAAAGGCGATCGGGTGCGCGCCGCACGAGGCCTCGCAGATCCGGATCGCGCCAGACGTTCCAGGTGTCCAGGCAGATGCCGCAGTTCGCTTCGCCGACTTCTTCGACGATTTCGAATGCATCGTAGAGCGACCACAGCGCGCTATCGACGTTCATCAGCGACGGATTGAGAGGCTCGAGCGCGATGCGCATTTTGCGCTGTCCGGCAAAGCGCGAAAGTTTATACAGCGCATCGACGACCGTGTCGTGCATCCGCACGAGATCGCCGTCGGGTGCGGCGCCCGTGATCGCGACGAACGGTGTCCCGGACGGCAGATACGGTGCGAGCGATTCGATCGATTTTTTCATCAGCTCGAGGCGCGCGTGCGGATCCGCCGGTTCCGGCTGCAGCTTCGTCGGGAAGATGCCGTGGATTTTCGCCTGCACGGACGCGACGGTAAGGCCGGCCTCGCGCAACGCCTCGAACTGCTTGTCGAGACGAGCGCGATCGAGCTTCATCTCGGTGACTTCGATCGCCGAGAAGCCGTGACGCCGGTACGCCGCGACGTCCTGCTCGAACGCCCACGGCCACGTCGTAAACTGGCTGACGCCTAGGGCATAACCATCCATCGTTGGGTGTTATACCCCACGACGCTCACGACAAGTGGCATTTGTTCTCGGACTGCGGGACGGGGTAGGACGACGAGGCGAGCGTTTCGACGTAGTCCCACTGGTTCTTCATCGCGCTCTGAGCTTTGCCGCGCAGGAAGTAGTACGGCTTGATGACTTGATGGTCGTACGCGCGGATGGTTTCCGGTCCGGTCGGTCCGGTGTACTTGAGGCCCTGGAGCGCTTTCGCGGCCGCGAGCGGATCGGTCGACTTTGCGCGGTTCATGCCTTCGATTGCGAGCTGGGCTTCGACGTACGAACTTGCCGCGACGTAGTCCATGGGCTCGTTGTACGCTTTCATATACGGGGCGCTGGCTTTGCGCGTCGCCGCATCCGCGTCGTGCCAATATTGGCAGCCGGCATAGAGACCGTCCATGGCTTCCGATCCGATCGCACTAAAGTCGAGCAGACCAGCGCTCCAGACGTAGAGCACCGCGGCGTTCTTCATCGCGCCGAACTGCTGCAGCGTCTTGATCGTTTTGACGGCGTCGCCGCCGAAGTTCAACAGCGCGATGACGTCAGGTTTGGCGGCAACTGCTTGCGTCACGATGCTCGAGAATTCGCTCGCACCGAGCGGATGCGTCGAATTGCCGACGAGCGTCAACCCTTTCTCTTGTGCGACTTCTTTGACGTTGCGCAGGAGCGAATCGCCGAAAACGTACGATGGTGTGATCGTGTACCAGCGCTTCGCGTTCGGGTTCTTTTGGATGAAGGGATACATCGTCGACCGCACGGCGCCGTACGTCGGCACGGACCAGCGGAACGTGTAGATGTTGCAGTTCTCGCCGGTCACTTCGTCGGCGCCGACGCTCGTGAGCAGCATCGCGTGCATCTTGCCGACGACTTGCTCGACGGCAAGGCCGACGGCGCTCGAGGCGATGCCGATGAAATAGCGGGCGTCGGCATGGTCGATGGCGTCCGTCACTTGCTGGACGCCGACGCCGGGATTCGTCTGATCGTCGCGGATGATGTAGTTGATCTTCGCACCGGCAGCGGTGCCATTGGCTTCGCTCAGCGCCAGCTTGATGCCGCGATCGAGATTCCGGCCGACGACGGCGTATGCACCGGTTTGCGAGAAGAGGCCGCACAGCGTGACCTCGCTTGCGGCGCGAGCTGCGGTCGGGGCGAGCAGCGCGGCAGTCGCGCCGGCCCCCATGGTCAATGCGTCGGCACGTGTCAGTTTCATGCGCCGAGATTAGCCCACGCCGAGATATTTCGCCTGCAAATCCTCGCGGGTACGCAACTCTTCGGCGCTCCCTCCGTACACGAGGTCGCCGGTTTCCAGAATCCAGACGTGCGACGCCAGGTGCAGCGCCATGCCCAGATCCTGCTCGACGAGCAAAATGCTGAGCCCTTCGGTGCGCATTTGATTCACGGACGCGACCACTGCATCGACGATCACGGGAGCCAAGCCTTGCGAAGGCTCGTCGAGGAGCAGCAGCTTGGGGCCGGTGACCAGCGCGCGCGCAATCGCCAGCATTTGCTGCTCGCCGCCGGAGAGAAATCGTCCGCGCCGGTTGCGCAATGCCTCGAGCTGCGGGAAGAGCGCGAAGATGCGTGCCGGTTGCCACGGCGACTGCGGGCTCTGCGCGATTCGCAAGTGATCGTCGACCGTCAGCTCGGAAAAAACGCGCCGCTCTTCGGGCACGTAGGCAATGCCGAGCCGGTTGATTTCGTGCGGCGTGCGGTGATCGATGCGCGTATCGTCGAACGCGATCGTGCCGCTCTCCGGACGCACGAGTCCCATGATTGTCTTGAGCGTCGTGCTCTTGCCGGCGCCGTTCCGTCCGAGCAACGCGACGATCGCGCCGTCGCCGACGTCGAAGGTGACGTTGCGCACGACCGTCGTCGCGCCGTAGCTCGCCGAGACGCCCTGCAGCTTCAGCATCGCGCGCTCACCACGTGCGGGTTCCCAAGTACGCTTCGCGCACGCGCGGATCGGCGCGTACTTCGTCCGGCGTGCCGCGCGCGAGCACGCGGCCGAAATTCATGACGGTGATCTCGCTCGACAGCTCCATCACGAGCCGCATGTTGTGCTCGATCAGTACGATCGTGTAGCGCGACGCGAGCGCGCGAATGCGCTGCATCAGTCGCAGCGCGTCTTCGCCGGAAAGTCCCTGCGACGGCTCGTCGAGGAGCAGGAGCGCCGGGTCGGTCGCGAGCGCAATCGCGATTTCAAGCAAGCGTTGATCGCCGCCGGCAAGCTCGCCCGCGCGCCGCTCGGCCACGTGCGCCAGGCCGATCTCATCGAGGATGGCGGTCGCATGCGCCGCGGCCTCGCGCAGCGCGGTCGCCGGCTCGAAGAATGCGTAGCTCGCATGCGTTCGCGACTGCGCAGCGACGCGCACGTTTTCGAATGCGCTCAGGCCGCGAAAGACGTTCGTGCGCTGAAAGCTGCGTCCGACACCGAGATGCGAACGCTGCCTCACCCCGAGATGCGTAATGTCGCGCTCGCGCAGAAAGAGCCGGCCGGACGTCGGCTGCATTTCGCCGGCGAGCAGATTGAAGAGCGTCGTCTTTCCGGCTCCGTTCGGCCCGATGATCGCGTGCAGCGATCCGTCGCGCACGTCGAGATCGACGCCGTCGACCGCGACCGTTCCGCCAAAGCGCTTGGTGAGGCTACGCGCGCTGAGCAACGAGCTTCCCGAGGCTGATCACGCCGCCGCGCAGCACGAGCACGACGGCGCAGAAAATCACGCCGAGCGCGAGCGGCCAATGGGACCATACATGGCTCAGCTGGTCTGACAGAACCGTGAAAATCGCTGCGCCGATGATGGCTCCGTATGGAGAGCCGATGCCGCCCAGTATTCCCATAATGACGATGTTGGTCGACGTGTTGAAGTCGACGACTTCGAGCGGCACGAATCCGTAGAGCAGCGCGTACAAGGCGCCGCCGAGCCCCGTGATCGCACCGGAAATCACGAACGCGACGACCTTGAAGCGCCGCGTATGATAGCCGATGGCGCGCGCCCGCGATTCGTTTTCGCGAATGGCCCGCAGCACGTGACCGAACGGCGAATCGATGATGCGCAGGAGTGCGTAAAACACGATCAGGAAAATGACCGCGACGAATGCGTAGTACGCGAGGTCGCTATCGAGGCGTAAGCCGAAAAACGGCGGACGCGGTACCCCGCGCAAACCGTTGTCGCCGCCGGTGAAGTCTCGCCATTGGAACGCGATGTAAAACGCCAGCTCGTTGAACGCGAACGTCAACATCACGGCGTAGACGCCCGCGCCTTGGCTGGAAAGAAATCCGACGACGAGCGCACCGGCCGCGCCGAGGAGCATCGCAAAGAGGAGCGCTGCGAGGAGCGGCACGTGTGCGTGGATGAGCAGCAGTCCGGCACCGTACGCACCAAGCCCGTTGAAGACGGCTTGACCGAACGAGAGAAACCCGAGCTCGCCGAGCAGCAGATTGAACGCCGCCGCCAGGAGGCCGAAGATCAGCGCGAGCGTCAGCAGCACGGTATAGTGCACCGCAAACGGCGCGACCGCAACGAGCGCGGCGAGCACGAGAAACGGGAGCGGGCGAGCTGCGATCACCGGCGCCCGAACAGACCTTGCGGCCGCAGCAACAGCACGAGCGCCATCGCGACGAAAATTGCCACTTCATCGGCGGCCGGGAAGACGAGCGTCATGAGCGATTGCACGAGGCCGACCAGAATGCCGCCGACGACGGCGCCCGCGAACGAGCCGAGTCCGCCGATGACGACGACGACGAATGAGATTGCATTGAGATCGTTGCCCATCGCGGGTTGTCCGCCGCGCAGTGGAAGAATGAGCGCGCCGGCGATTGCCGCGAGCGCAACGCCGACACCGAAGACGATCGTGAACAGCCGCTGCACGTCGTAGCCGATGGCATCGACCATCTCCGGATCCTCGATCCCCGCGCGGATGATCGCGCCGAGCTTCGTGCGCTCGAGTCCGTGCCACACCGCTGCGATCAAGATCGCCGCAACGCCGACTAAGAAGAGGCGATAGTATGGAAACGAGATGAGGCCGAGTGCGACGCCGCCTTGCAGCTTCGACGGAATGTCTACGCTCGTCGGATTCGCGCCCCAGATCAGCACGATCGATTCCTGCACGATGAGTACGATGCCGAGCGTGAAGAGTATCTGATATGTGTGCCCGGCGCGCGCGAGGCGTCGAATGAAGAGCGCGTCGACGATCAGCCCAACGACGCCGACGACGAGTGGTGCCGCGATCAGCGCCACCGGGAAGCCGGCGTGCGTCGTCGCGGTGTACGCGACGTATGCACCGAGCGCGTAGAAGGCGCCGTGCGCGAAATTCGGGATGTCGAGCATCCCGAAGATCAGCGTCAGGCCCGCGGCAGCGAGCGCGTAAATGACGCCGAGGACCACGCCGTTGAGCACCTCGATCGCGATGAGGGAGGGTTGCACACTCCCCTAGTCTTTCAGCGAGCCTGACATCCCTGCGACGTAGTATTCTGCAAAGAAGAAGTACGCCAAAAGCGCGGGTACGATGCCGATTAGCGCCCCCGCCATGAGCTGGCCCCACTGGAAGACGTCGCCGCTGATCAGCTCGGAGGTCATGCCGACCGAAACCGTCTTGTTGAGGGGAGACGACATGTACACGAGCGCGTACAAATACTCGTTCCAGGCGAGCGTGAACGAGAAAATCGCGCACGTAATGATGCCGGGAACGGCAATCGGCAACATGATCCGCGTCATAATGAGCAGATTACTGGCGCCGTCGACGCGCGCGGCCTCTTCGAGCTCTTTGGGGATCGATTTGAGAAAACCGATCAGCACCCACGTGGTGAACGGCACGATGAAGGTCGCATAGATCGGAATCAGCGCCCAGAGCTTGTCGAACCAATGCAGTTGAATCAAGATCGATGCGAGCGGGATGAACAGAATCGACGGCGGAACGATGTACGCGAGAAAAATCGCCGTGCCGAAGACTTGGCTGCCGGGAAAGCGCAGCCGAATGATCGCGTACGCAGTGATGTACGAAATCGCGACGCTCAGTACGGTCGCACCAATCGAGACGAGGATCGTGTTGAGGAACCACTGACCGTAGCTCGTCCCGGTGATCAGATCCGTGATGTGCGCGAGCGTCCAGTGATAGATCGCGAACGGATTCGGCGTGTTGAGGAGCTCTTGGTTCTGCTTGAACGACGTGATGAGCATCCAGTAGAACGGAAACAGCAGAAAGAGCCCGTACAACAGAAGGGGCACGTAGACGCGCAGCGAGCGCACGCGCGTCATGCGGCGGTCCGCTCCTCACGCACCGAGCGCACGACGAACCACGCGAAGATCACCATGAAGATGACCGGCGAGATCGCGACCGCCGCGCCTTGACCGAGGGCGCCGCCGGTGATCGCGCGTTCGTAGGCCAGCGTCGTGAAGACTTGCGTTGCGTCTGTGGGGCCACCGCGTGTAATCGTCCAGATGAGCTGAAAATCCGTCAGCGTGAAGATCGAGGAGAACGAAACCAGAATCGTCGTGATCGGCATCAGCAGCGGCCACGTGATACGCCGGAATGCTTGCCAGCCGGTGGCACCGTCGATTGCGGCAGCTTCGTGCAGATCTTTGGAAATCGACTGCAAACCCGCGAGGTAGCCGATCGCAAAATACGGCAAGCCACGCCAGATGTTCACGACGATCACGGAGATTTGCGCGTGCGTCGGCGAGCCGATGAAGTTGATGTACGAATGAATAAGCCCGAGCCGCACCAGCAGCCAGCTGATCGGGCTGAATTGCGGATCGAAGATCCACAACCACGCAAGCGCGCTGAGCACCGTCGGCGCGACGTACGGCATCAGCATCATCGCGCGCGCCGCGCGATAGCCGAAGAAACGCTGGTTCACCAGCAGCGCGAGCGCGAGACCCAGCGCGACTTTCCCCAGCTCGGCAAAAAACGTGTAGCAAATGGAAAACAACGCTGCGCCGCGGTACGTCGGATCGTTGATGAGATTGATGTAGTTCTGCAGGCCGATGAATTGCCCGGGCGTGCCTAAGACGGAGTTCGTCAGGCTGAGCCACACGCCGAGCAGCAGCGGATACGCCAGCAGACCGCCCAAGATGACGACCGCCGGTACGATCAGGATAATCCCGAGTACCGGCGGTGCGTCGAGACGGCGAAGCACCTTAGAGAGGCCTAGCCCTTATAGATTTGCGCGAGCCTGTTCTCCGCTTTTTGCATCGCGGCTTTCGGCGACATCTTGTTGACGCAGACGTCCGCGTACATGTCGGTGAGCACGAACTCGTTGACCGCTTGCGCTGCGCCGCGCCCCGGCGTGCCGGGCCAGCCGTCGAAACGCGCGCCGTCCATCACGTCGCGGTATGGCGTAACGTTCGGATCCGACGTCCAGATCGGCAGCTTCTTGAAGCCCTCGTATGCCGGCGTCACGTAGCCGATCATGTCGGTCACCCACTTGTCTGCTTGTGCGTGCTCGAGCATGAACCGCGTGTATTCCTTGGCCGCGTTGGGATATTTGCTGTACTTCCAAATGTACATCTGCGTGTACGTGCTGAATTGCGTGCGCTGCTTGACGGGACCGATCGGCGGCAGCGCGTTGGCCGTGTGCGGGAAGATCTGCGGATACTGATTCTTCGCGACGTACCAGATGCTGATGCCGTTCATCGTCAGACTGATCTGGCCCGCGAGGAACGCCTGGTTGTTGTTCGCATCGCCCCACGCCGCGACGCCGTCGATCATCGTTTCATACAGCGCGCGCGCGTAGTCGATCGATGCTTGCGTTTCGGCCGAATTGATGGCTGGCGAGTTATCCGGATTGACCATCTTTCCGCCGAACGCCCAGAGCAGCCAGTGCGTCCAGCCGTTGCCGTCGCCGATGGCGTGACCGAAGGTAAAGCCCGTCGGATGACCGGCTTTCTTCAGCGCGCGCGAGAGCTGCAGCATCCCGTCGGTGTCCGCCGGGAAGCTGTGGAATCCGGCCGCGTCCGCCCAATCCTTGCGGTAGGCCATTGCGTTACCCGGTACGCCGATCGGAACGCCGAGCCAGCGCCTGTCCTTTCCGTCGAAGCTGTATTGCCGCGCCACTGGATACACGTAGCCGTTTCTCTTTTGAAGATACGTGACGAGGTCGGTAACGTCGACGAGCTTGTCAGGGAAAAGAAATGGATCGCTGTTCCAGCCCATGATCATGTCGGGGCCGGAATTGATCTGCGAGGCGAGCGCCGCTTTCGGGGAAACGTCCGGCCAGTTCAGCCACTGAAGCTGTACCGGGACGCCGTACAGTTGTTCGAATTTTTTCGAGTTCTCTTCCCACGCCGTGCGATCGCCTTTGACGAACTCAGTCCAGCGTAGCACCTGTAGCCGGGCACCCTTTTCGGGTTTGAACGGTGACGCTTCCGCGGCTGCGAGCGTCTCTTCAGGAATCCCCGCGAGCGCAGCGCCGCCGGCAGCGGCCGAAAGTTCGAGAAATCTCCGTCGTCGCAATGCCATTCAGGCCTCCTCATGTGGACTCATGAAAACGAGAGTCTGGGAATTGTGCTGCGAGCGAAGGGTGTCCTCTCCTCGTCATGGTGAGCGTGCGCCCCGCAGGGGCGCGTAGTCGAACCACCACCGCAATGTTGCCGGTAGCGCAGCGATGTTCAAAGGCTGCGGGCAGTATCACGAACAGTACTGAAAGATAAACGCGGTCCCTCGACTACGCGCCCCCGGGCGCTACGCTCGGGATGACAACGGGCGCTACACTTTAACGTCGATCGTGGTTCCGAGGCCTTCGACCGGCGCGACGGAGGGTCGCGGCGGGGGCGGCTGGATTTGCTGCAGAGGCGCGACGTAACTCGCCGCGCTGCTGGACGCTCAAAGGGCGGAACTGACGGCGTTGATGGCCATGCCTCAGCCTACTCCGGCCCGCCTCGCACGTGCGGTAAGGCCGCTTACGTAGGGGGCCTTACCGACGCGTTCCGGCCCCGGCGCTACAGTTGCGGCGGCACCCTCTGGTGCCCGATCGTAACTAGGAGGTATCTCTTGTTAACTCGGTTCGTGAAAGCGACGGCTTTCGCGCTGGGAATTACACTCGTCGGTCTTCCCGCGTACGCGGCGGATTCGATGATGATGTCGGCCCCGGCGTGTTCGTCCGACGGCTTACATTCTGCGATGATGTCGATGTCGAAGAAAATGGCGGCGATGCAGCTGTCCGGAAGCCCCGACAAAGACTACGCGGAAGCAATC
>JBOHTT010000065.1:0-2028 GCA_050733775.1 Vulcanimicrobiaceae bacterium | reverse complement strand
CCCGCGTAGAGCATGACACCGTCCTTGAGTTTCGCCGTTTGATTGTATGGGACGCTTCCTGACGATGCGACCCATCGAGACATCGTGCCGGTAGTCTGCGGCGTGGCTGGACCGTACATCGTGACCTTCTGGTTGGATCCGACGCCCGTTGCCTTGAACTGAATCACCTGATCCTCGACGTAGTTGTTCGGCCCGTGCGCGATGTGAAACGCGTATCCGACAAGCACGCGCATCTGGAGCTTCACGCAAACCTCCGCTAGCAATAGCAAGTGACTGTCGAAAGTTTGAGCGTGTTTTCCCGAAACGTGCGAAAGCAAAACGCATTCGATTCACGATCGCGTGTCGCAATAGGCAAGCAACCTTAGTCATATTAGGACGTGGGTACATTCGCGAGCTAGCGCCGTCGCAAGCCAGTGTCGCCCTCGCCGAGCCGTTGCGCGAGCGCGACTTCGTCATTTCGTTCGAAATAATCGACAAGCGCGATTTCGACGATCGCCGAAACGCTGACGCGGTATTTCTCTCGGAGGCTTGTTAAGCGATTGATAAGGCTACGGGAAAGCGTTACGGTAATCCGGCGCATCGAACGAGCGAGTTTCATGACGTCGTGAGAACGGCGCATCTGCGGAATTGGATTGTGCTCGTCTCGTCGAGCCGTCAGAGACAGCCTGCGCCCGATAATGTATCGGAGTAGACAAGTAACTGTAATCGCAATCCGCAGATCACGACCTAACGCAGCCGTGGCGCGCAAAGTCCCGCGGTCACACCACTTGCCGCTACGCCGCCAGACTCCAGGCGTTGCTAGCTCAGCGGGCGGACGAAGATCGGTTTCGTTGTCGGAGCGCGGCTGCCGCCGCGCGGTTCGACGCTGACCGCGACCGCGGCGACGTTGGTTCCCGATTCGGGAAGTGAGATGACCACGAACCCTTGCTGGTTCGGAACGAAGGTCATGCTCGGAGAAACCTTCTTCGCGCCGGGGGCCAGCGTCCAGGCTTGGTAAACGCGCCCGTTCGTGAGCGGTGGGATCGATCTCATCACGATGTAGATGCGGTCGTCGGCTTTCAAAATCTCGCCGTGCGGAACCACGAAGCTTTGTGCGTGCGCGGTGCCGAGAACGGCAACGACGCGGCGGTCTTGCTCGAGTTGCATCCGCGCCTGGTTGAGACGTTGCGCGTTGTCGACGTCGATGATCGCCAGAGCGACCGCTGCCGCAAGCGCCAGGGCTGCAGCGATTACGAGCGGTCGCCTCGACGAAACCGGGCGCGAGCTTTGACGCGCGATCGTCTGAAAAATCCGTTGTTTCATGCGATCGCGAAGGCCCGCGCCGATCGTCGTGTCCTCCGCTGCGAGGCCGATGGCGTTCGCGGCGGGACGAAGCGCGTTGTACTCGCGCCGGCATTCCGGACAGACGGCGAGATGCGCTGAGACGATGCGCGCCTCTTCAGGACGAACCACTCCCAAGGCGTAGGCGGCGACCAGATCGAGGATTTCGTCGTGATTCGGCTGCATGGCACTCATCGTACGCGCGCGTCCTGGAGCGCCGCTCGGAGATTGCGCAGACCGATGCGAATTCGCGTCTTGACCGTTCCCAACGGAATCCCGCTCCGGCGAGCCACTTCCTCGTGCGTCAAGCCGCCGAAAAACCCCATCTCAATCGGTTCTCGCTGCTCGCTCGGGAGAGTTTCCAACGCCTGCCGTACTTGTCCGCTTTCCAGGCGCGCGAATACCACGTCATCGAGATCCACCTCGTCTGCGACGTCGAAAGGCAACTCCTCGTGTGGACGCGTGCCCCGATTGCGGAGATAGTCGAGGCAACGGTTGCGCGTGACCCTAGAAATCCACGCGGCGACGTTTCCTCCTCGAAAAGCGCTCGGCTGCGCCCAGACCGTGACGAAGACGCTTTGAGTCACGTCCTCGGCGGCCGGCATATCCTCGAGCATCCGGTTGGCAATGCCGTAGACATACCGGTAAAGCAACGAGTAGAGCGCCTCGAAAGCCTCCACATCACGGGCGGCCACGAGAACCATGAGA
>JBOHTT010000064.1:0-10185 GCA_050733775.1 Vulcanimicrobiaceae bacterium | reverse complement strand
GCATAGCCTGGGGCGCTATGTGACTGACGAAGCGACGATGAGATGCAGCAAAAATGCCGTTGCCCGAAGGGTTTGGGCGGCGCAACCCCATCTGCGGCGTTGCCGACTCAGTCACAGACCGCTGCGGGTATGCTCCTTCGTCGTCGCCTTGCATCTGGGGTTGCGGCGCTCGAAACGATCGGTACATGGGTTCTTCAGCGGCTCCTTGGAAAACGACGTGCCGGAAGGCGGCGCTTGCTTTGGCAAATGCGCCCTCCGGCAACTTCGTCATTGTGCGGTGGAAACTATCTCCTACGATTTGATCGTGATCTGCTTGAGGAACTGGCCCTTTCCGTTCACGATCTTATATTCGCTGATCACGGGGCTCGTCGTATCGCCGTTCTTGTCGAAGCCGACCGGACCGATTGGCGTTGCGAGATTCTTCGTTGCAGCAATGTACTTGAGCACGCTGGCACGGGTCACCCCGCCGTTACCTTGAGCTTGTTTGATCGCATTGATGATGACCCAGGCCGCGGCATACGCGCTCGCGCTATACGCGCCGGGATCCTGTCCGTACTTCGCTTTGTAGGCTTTGTTGAAGGCCTGAGCGCTCGGGAGTTTGCTCGCGTCGGGAGCTGCGATCGTGTAGTAGCTGTTGTTCGCCAGATTTCCGGCGTCTTTCAGGAACTCCGTGTCGCTGATGCCGTCGCCGCCGATGTATGGGACGGTGGACATGCCGGCATCACCCATCTGACGGCGGAGCAATCCGCCGCCCGTCGCCGTAACGCCGCCGAAATAGACGACGTCGGGCTTCGTTGATTTAACCTTGGTAAGCAGCGCTTTGAAGTCTTGTTGGTTCTTCGTCAGGTGGTCGTGTCCGAGAACCGTGCCGCCGCCGGCGCGGAACTCCTTGTCGAAAACGTCGGCGAGGCCTTTGCCGTACGTCTCGTTATCGTCGACGATGTACACCTTCTTGAAACCGAGCGATTTCGCCAGCGCCGCGCCGGCCGCACCTTGATTCGCGTCGCGCGTGCAGACGCGGAAGTACGCGATCTGATCGGGATGCGAGGTGCGAAGCTGCTTGGCCGATTCGCCGATCGTCAGGCCATCGTTGGTGTTCGACGGGCTCACCTGCGCGAGTCCCGCATCGTTGGTGATCGGAATTTCGGCGCGTGCGACGTTCGAGTTGAATGGTCCGACGACGCCGACGACGGCCGAGTCGGCCACGAACGTCTTCAGGTTTTGCGCACCTTGCGCCGGATCGTGCACGCCTTGAACGGCGTCATCCAGGGGCTCGCCCTGCAACTTGACTCCGCCCGGCATACCCTTGGCGTTGGCGTCGTCGATTGCCAGAAGTGCGCCGTTCTTCGTTGGGATGCCGTCGCTCGCATCGGCGCCGCTCGTTGGTAAATCGATACCAATCTTGTACGTTTGATCGGCCGCTCTTGCCGATATGGAAATCGTGCCGAACATCGCGAGTACCGCAATTGTTGCGACTGCTCGCTTCAGCACGTCGAATGAAAGCATCAAGAAACCTCCCCTACAGTGGTTGACTCGGCTGTACGCCGGGGGACGGCCCTTCCCTTTACGCGGTAACGAGCTCGCGCGTTGCCGCCGCATTGAAATACGAGGCCTGCGGATGGTGGATGACCACGGCCGCGGTCGACTGCTCGGGAACGATCTGAAACGCGCTCGTCAGGCGTGCGCCGATGGCGTGCTCGACGTCGAGTAGCCGCCAAACGAGTTCATGTTGGGCGAGATCGGGGCAGGCGCCGTACCCCCACGAATAGCGCTTCCCCCGTGCGTCCGGCAAGCCCAATTCCTTGCGAATCCTGTGATGGGTATGCTCGGCAAGCGCCTCGGCCGATTGCACCGAGAAGCCATGCAAAAAGTAGGCTTCGCTGTACTCGTTCTTCGCTTGCAACGCTTCAATGAGCGCGGCAGCCTTCGATCCGACGGTAACCACTTGCAACGCAACGACGTCAGACGCCCCGCCGTCCTTGGGCTCGCGGAAGTAGTCGGCAAGGCACAGATGTTCGCCTCCGACCTGGCGAGTGAAAGGAAACCGCGCAATTTCGCGGCGCGGCTCGTTCGGATCGTATACGATGAGATCGTCGCCTTGACCGGCGGCTGGGAAGTAACCGTACACCACGCGGGGGTCGAGCAGCTCGCCGCGCAGCGCTGTCGCTTGATAGCTCGCGAGCCGAGGCGCAAATTCTTGCTCGATGACCGCATCCCACGCCTCGCCTTTGATGCTGCCGCCGCCCCACGAAAGACGATAGAGGCTGCGCAAGTCGAAGCACTCCCAAAGTTCCGCCAGCGCAATATCCGAGGCGACGAGCGTGCGCGGCCCAAGGAACGGAGCGTGCGGAACTTCGGCGACACTCAGCTGCGATCGCGCGCTGACCCGTGCGCCTGACGGCGTCGCTGCGGTCCGTGCGGCCTGCCGCGCAGCGAAGGCTTCCTTCTTACGCGCTTCATTGAATTGCTCGCGACGCGCCGGATCGCCGGTGAGCATGTCCATGATCTCGAGTCCCTCGAATGCATCGCGCGCGTAGAACAGGCCGGGCTCGAACCACCGTTTACCATCGTCGAGCAAGGCGATACGTCGTCCGAAATCGCGGTTGATCGCCGCACCGCCGACGACGACGGGGAATTGCAATCCGCGTACGTCTTGCTCTTGCACGCAGATCGGCATTTGCTTCGACGTCGATACGAGCAGCGCCGAGAGGCCGATGGCGTCCGCACCTACCTCGACAGCTCGCTCCAAGATCGTGTTCATCGGAACTTGCTTGCCGAGATCGTATACGGTATAGCCGTTGTTACTGAGGATCGTGCCGACGAGATTCTTGCCGATGTCGTGCACGTCGCCGAACACCGTTGCGATGACGACCTTTCCCTTGGTGAGGCCCTCCGTGCGCTCGAGGAATTGCTCGAGATGCGCGACGGCTTTCTTCATCACTTCGGCGGACTGCAACACGAACGGAAGAATCAGCTCGCCGCGACCGAAGCGATCGCCGACTTCCTTCATCGCCGGCAGCAAAACATTGTTCAGGACGTCGACGGGATCGCGCGCCTGCAGCGCCTCGTCGATTTTTGATTCGATGCCGTCTTTCCGCCGGTGCAGGATCGCGTTCTGGATGCGCTCTTCGACCGGCGCGGCCACGTCTTCTACAGCCGCAGCTTCCTGCGTTTGCGCCGAGCCGTGCTCCTCAAAATGCACGATCAATCGATGCAAGGCATCCGGCCGGCGATTTAACACGAGATCGTCGCACAGCTCGCGCTCCTCGGCCCCGATCTCGAAATATGGCGTTATTTCCTTGGGGTTCACGATCGCCATATCGAGGCCCGCTTCGACGCAGTGATGCAACATCACGGAATTCACTGCAGCTCGTGCGTGCGGCTTGAGTCCAAAGCTCACGTTCGAGACGCCGAGCGACGTTAGGACGCCCGGCATCTGGCGTTTGATGGCGCGAATGCCGTCGATCGTCTCCCTTGCGGAGTCGAGGAATTCCGCATCGCCGGTCGCGAGCGTGAAGGTCAGCGCATCGAAGATCAGGGCGCCGGCAGGCAAGCCGAATTCTTCGGTCACGATCTTGTGGATGCGCAGCGCAACTTCAAGCTTCCGCGCCGCCGTCTTTGCCATGCCCTGCTCGTCGATGGTCAGCGCGACGACGCACGCGCCGTGCGTGCGCACGAGAGGCATCACGGCATCGATGCGCTCGCGGCCATTCTCGAGATTGATCGAATTGACGATCGCGCGACCTGCGTATATCTTGAGAGCCTTTTCGATAACCCGCGCCTCGGTCGAGTCGATCATGAGCGGCGACTCGACGGATTGTGCGAGCTTCTTGACGATCGTCTCCATCTGCACGTCTTCGTCGGGACGCTCCGTCAGCGCCGTGCAGACGTCCAGCACGTGTGCGCCGCCTTCGACTTGCTCGCGCGCGACGAGCGAAATCGCGTCGTAATCGTCTTCCAAAAGCAGACGTTTGATCTTGCGCGAGCCTTGCGCATTGATGCGCTCGCCGATCAGGAGCGGTCTCGGCTCCTGTTCGAGTGAAACGGCGCTCATCGACGATGCCGCCCACTGCGTGCGCTCGACTTGCGGGGTGCGTCCGCGCAACCCCCGAGTCACTTCGACAAACGCGGCGACGTGCGCCGGCGTCGTACCGCAGCAACCACCGATTGCACTGACGCCAAAATCGCGAACGAACGCGCCGAGCTCGCGCGCCATTTCGTCAGGCGTTTCCGGATAGATCGTTTCGCCTTTCGGTCCCATCAGCGGAAGACCGGCGTTGGGAATCACGGCAATCGGACAGCGCGACGTCTCGCCGAGATAGCGCACCGGTTCGCGCATGTGCTGCGGACCGGTCGAACAGTTCAGACCGATGACGTCGATCGGGAGCGCTTCGAGCGTTACGCGCACCGCGCGAATGTCGCTGCCGAGCAGCATGCGACCCGTCACGTCGAGCGTTGCCTGCGCTTGAATCGGCACGCGCCGCAGTCCGCGATCGAACTCGCGCGCGATGCCGACGATCGCCGCCTTCATTTCTAAGAGATCTTGGCTCGTCTCGATGAGCAGCAGATCCACGCCGCCGTCGACCAGTGCGCGCGCTTGCTCGCCGTAAATGTCGGTGAGACGATCGAACGTGATTTTTGACAGCGCCGGATCGGACGACGAGATCAGCATCCCGGTCGGTCCGAGCGAGCCGGCGACGAAGCGCGGGTGCTTCGCCGTGTTGAACCGGTCGGCACACTCGCGCGCGATCTCGGCGGAGCGACGGTTGACGTCGAGTGTTTTTTCGCCGAGGCCGTACTCCTCGAGCTTCAGCCGCGAGGCCGTGAAGCTGTCCGTTTCCAGCACGTCGGCCCCGGCTTCGAGATAGGCGGTATGGATGGCGGCGACGACGTCGGGTCGGCTCAGCACCAGCGCCTCGTTACATCCGTGATACTGCGGGCCGCCGAAAGCCGCGTCGTCGAGCTCGAGGGCCATGATCTGCGTCCCCATCGCTCCGTCGAAAACCAGGACGCGCTCGGCGAGCGCCTTCATATACTGGGAACTCATCCTAGAGACGTGATCGACCAGCCGGGTCCATTTTCCGGCGGATAATTGTCCTTTTCGGGGAACAATCGCTGGAACAAGACAATGACCGTTCAGGAACTCCGCACCGAAATCGAGCGCCGTCCAACCGACGCCGCCGTGACCCGCCGCTTCGAACGCGCGCGCCGCGACGTCATTTACGACGAGATTGCAGCGTCGTGCGCAATTGCCGGTGTCGAACTCTCGTCCCCGGCAATCCGCCGGCTCGTCGAGCGGGACATCACCGTTGCCGGAAAGCTCGCCGACCATCTCCTGGTCCTCGGCTACGCGCGGGCCGCACTCGCCGTCGCGCGCGAGCGCCCGCCGGCGGCTCCGGCGCGCCGGCTGGTGACGGTGCCGGAGATCGAACGGCTGCACGTCACCGTCACCTCGGCGGCTGCGATCACGCGTCCGGCGCCGCTGCCCGCAGGGTGGCGCCGCTCGAATTTGCCGCCGGTTCGCGAGGGCATGGTGACGACACCTCACTGGCTGATCGAATTCGAAATGTCCGCGCTCGTCGATCGCATCGGCAGTGGACCGCGCCCAGGCAATGACCTTTTCACGTGGCTCGCCGATGCCTACGAAAAGCTCGAACGCATTCGTCCGTTCGTCGAAGGCAACGGACGTCTCGCGCGTCTGGTCGTCAATGTGCTGCTTGCGCGGCTCGGGTTTCCGCCGGCTACGATCGGACACTCGATGCTCGACGCTTTTCGCAAAGCGCTTCGCTTCGCCGACGCCGGCGATCGCGCGCCGCTCGCTGCGGTTCTCGAGCACGGCGTGCGCGCCAATCTCGAGCGCCTTGCAGCCGCGATCGTCGATACGAATGCCCTTCGTCCGCTGAGCGATTTCGCTCGGCCGCGGCTCGGCATCGATGCGCTGCGCAAAGCGGCGCAGCGCGGCCGCCTGCGCACGGTCACGCGCGGACGTCAGCTCGCGACGACGCAGCCATGGGTCGACCGTTATCTTGCCGAGAAGTCGACAGCCGGCCGCCCTTCCCGCGCTTAACGCCCTTCGATAATCTCCGGCGTCAGCTCGGCGATCGAGTCCAGCACCGCGTCGGCACGGCGCAGCGCTTCAGGCTGCGGCGGGTAATGCGGGTTCGGGATTGCAATCGCGCGCATCTTTGCATTGTAGAGCGCCAAAATGCCGTTGTGCGAATCTTCGACCCCGGCGCAGCGTGTCGGCTCGCAACCGAGCGCCGCGGCGGCGCGCAGATAGACGTCAGGGTTCGGTTTTCCGCGCTCCACTTCTTCCGATGAAACCGTGACGGTGAAGCACGCGCCGAAGGGCGTCGACTTCATCACGTCGTCGATGACGGGGCGATCCGATGACGATGCGAGACCAAGCGGCCAGCGCGCCGCAAGACGTTCTACCGCTTCAACGGCACCCGGGAGAATTGGAAAGCCGTTCTTGTGATAAACGTCGAGCACGCGCTCGATTACGTCGCGGTCGATTTCTTCCGCCGAGCGCGGCACGCCGAGACGATCGTGCATGTACTGCGGCCACTCACGCGCGCTCATGCCCATCATGTCGCGTTGCGCGCGTGTGTGCCACGAGCCGCCAATCTCGCGCACGTATTCTTCGCGAACGCGGTCCCAAATTTGCTCGCTGTCCAAGAGTATGCCGTCCATGTCGAAGATGACGGCACCGATCGGCCTCAAGGAGCCGGAACGCCTCCCGCCACCGGCGGTGCGCTCGGAACGTGCCCATCCGGCAAACGTTCTTTATGGCGTGGACGGTCGCCACGAAGCTCGAACCGTTTGATCACGACGTACAGCACCGGCGTGATCACGAGGTTGAGGAACGTCGAGATCAGCATTCCGCCGAAAATCGCCGTGCCGAGTGCTTGACGCGCGCCGCTGCCGGCGCCCGACGAAACGACGAGCGGGAAGATCGCGATGATGAACGCGATCGACGTCATGAGAATCGGGCGCAACCGCGTTTGCGCCGCACGGAACGCCGCTTCGACCACGGTCGCTCCAGCTTTGATCTGCTGATTGGCGAACTCGACGATCAAAATGGCACTCTTGCTCGCAAGACCGATCAGCATGACGTAGCCGACCTGCGCGTACGCGTCCTGCGACAGGCTCGGGTTCGCCAACCTCGTGAGGAAACCGATAATGTTGATGGGGAATGGGGCGTTCGCCCACGCAATACGGAAATTGATGAACAAAAGCGCGCCCAGGAGCGCAGCCGGTACTGCGAGGATCACAATCAGCGGATCGATGAACGACTCGTACTGCGCACACAAAACGAGATATGTGAAAAGGAGACCGAGCAGGAAGATCAGCGTCGCCAGCGCGCCGGCCTGGATCTCTTCAAGCGACAAACCGGACCATTCGTAGGTCACGCCGGGCGGGTCGATTTGCTTGGCGATCTGCTGCATCCGCTGAATTGCTTCGCCGGTGCCGTGACCGGGCGCCGCGTTTCCGCTGATTTCGATGGAACGGTATAAGTTATAGTGCGTGATGAACGGCGGCCCTTTCGTTTGCTTGACGTTGATGAGGCCGCTGAGCGGAATGATCCCGCCCGTCGAGGAGCGGACGTAGAGCCTTTGAAGATCTGAAAGGCGACTACGGTACGGTGTGTCGGCCTGCGCGAAGACGCGATATGACCGATTGAGATACTCGAAGTTGTTGACGTAATCCGATCCCAGCTCGGTCTGGAGCGTTCCAAAGACGTCGTTGAGCGATACGCCGATGGACTTCGCCTTGTTGCGATCGACATCGATCTTGACTTGCGGGGCGTCGTTCCGGAATTGCGTGAAGACCTGCGACGTCGGCCCGCCGGGTTGATTTGCGAGCTTCTCATACCCGTAGAGCACGTTCATCAACTGGTCGTAGCCGATATTTCCACGATCCTCGAGCTCGAACGTGAAGCCGCCGATGTTACCGACGCCGTTGATCGCGGGCGGGTTGAACGCGATGATCTGAGCCTCCGGAATTTGCTTGGCAAATTTGCCTTGCACGCCGCTTGGACCGTAGAGCTCGCCGATGATCGACTGATTGAAGCTGCGCGGATCCCACGGAGCAAACTTTCGCTCATCCCACGGTTTGAGCAACACGAACATGACGCCGCGGTTCGGCCCGTTGCCGGTAAAGCTGAATCCGCCGACGTCGAAGACATCCGCAACACCGGGCTGGTTGAGCAGAATCTTCTCCGCCTTGAGCGCGACCTTGGTCTCGCCCGCAAGCGACGTTCCCTCCGGTGCCTGCACCAGAACGATGAAGAACCCTTGATCTTCTTGCGGTATGAAGCCTGTCGGCGTCGACTTAAAGAGAAATCCCGTCCACACGAGTGCGAGCGCGAAGATGACCAGTACGGTCCAGCGAGCACGGAAGAGTCCCGGCAACACCCGCCGGTAGAACGCTTTGAACGCGTCAAACCGGCGGTTGAACCAGCCGAAGAATCCGGTTGTCGCGTCCGGCGAGTGCCGCAGCAACATTGCCGACAGCGTCGGCGTGAGCGTCAGCGCGACAAACAGCGAGATCGTAATCGACGCCGCGATCGTCAGGGCGAATTGCTTGTACACCTGGCCGGTCGTGCCCGGAAAGAACGAGACGGGGACGAAAACGGCCAGCAGGACGAGCGAAGACGCCACGACGGCACTGCGCACCTCTTGCATTGCCGCACCCGCGCCCTCGATACCGCGTAGATTGTGCTCTTGTCCGTAACGCGCGATGTTCTCGATGACGACGATCGCGTCGTCGACCACGAGCCCCGTCGCAAGGGTGAGTCCGAACAGCGTGATCGTGTTGATCGTAAAGCCGAACATCGCCATCACGAAAAATGCGCCCACGAGCGAGATTGGGATCACGGCACTCGGAATCAGCGTCGCTCGCGGATCCTGCAAGAACAGATAGATGACGAGAATGACGAGGACGATCGCCACCAGCAGCGTGATGATGACTTCCTTCATCGACGCGTTCACGAACGCCGTGCTGTTGAACGCGACGGCATAGTGCACGCCTTGCGGAAACGCTTTCGAAAGCTGATCGAGGCGCGCGATGACGCCGTTCGATACTGATAGCGCATTCGCAGTCGGAAGTTGTACGACACCCAAGCCGACGACGTTGCTGCTGCCGTCAAAGCGGACGAAGGTCGAGTAGTCCTCAGCACCGAGCTCGATCCGCGCTACGTCCGAGAGCTTGGTGAAGCCGCCGTTAGGATTAGCGCGAACGATGATGTTGCCGAACTGCTTTGGATCGCTGAGCTGGCCGACGGCGTTGACCGTCATCGTGTACGGCTGATCGGGAAGTTCCGGAGCGGCGCCGATGCTGCCGGCGGCAACCTGGACGTTCTGCTCGCTGAGCGCGTTCAGAACGTCGCTGGTCGCCAAATTTTGGGACGCGAGCTTCACCGGATCGATCCACACGCGCATTGCGTAGCGGCGCTGACCAAAAATAATGACGTCCGAAACGCCGGCAACGCGCTTGAGATCGTTGACGATGTTCAGCTCGGCGTAGTTGCCAAGGAACTCGGCGTCGTAATTGCTGCGATCGGACTCGAGCGCCAGCGCCATGACGAACGAACCGGAGTTCTTGCTGACGGTGAGGCCCGTTTGCTGCACGACCGCGGGCAGCTGTCCGAGCGTCGACTGGGCGACGTTCTGCACGTCGGCGGCGGCGATGTCGAGATTGCGGCCGAGGTCAAAGGTGACGGTAATCGTCGAAACGCCCTGCGCGCTCTGCGACGAGATGTACCGGACGCCTTCGACGCCGTTGATGGCTTGTTCGAGCGGCGTCGTCACTGACGTTTCGACGGCTTGCGGGCTCGCGCCGATGTATGTCGCCGTGACCGTCACGACCGGCGGCGCGATCGCGGGATATTGCGCGACCGGCAACGTCGGGATTGCAATAAGCCCGGCAATGAGAATCGCCAGGGAACAGACGGCTGCGAAAATGGGTCGCCGGAGAAAAAATGCCATGCCTTCGGAGTCCTACGGAGGGAAGCGACCGAAAGATTCGTGGAAAGGTTGCTGCGGTTGGAAGATTAAGGCGGCTTAGGGAGCCGGGCCGATGACGACCTGCGCGAAGCCGTCGGGACGAATCCAGCGCTTCACCGCCGCCTGCACCTGCCGCGGCGTCGCCGCCAACTCGCGACGTGCGGCCTGCAGCTGATAG
>JBOHTT010000063.1:0-5114 GCA_050733775.1 Vulcanimicrobiaceae bacterium | reverse complement strand
CATTGGAAAGGCATGGCTTGCCGTGTGGCCGCCGAGTAAGGCCGGGCGCCTATGATCGATAAAGAAAAAGTCATTCAGTGGTACCCCGGCCACATGGCGGCCGCGATGCGCGAGATCGAACGGCGCGCCAGCCTCATCGACATCTTCATCGAAGTCATCGACGCGCGCATCGTGCGCGCCGGCTGCAACCCCGATCTCGCGCAAATCGTCGGCCGCAAGCCGCGCCTCGTCGTCTTGACGCGCGACGACCTGGCGGATTCCGCAATCACGAAGCAGTGGGTGGAATGGTTCCCGCTGCACCGCAATCGCGCCGTGGCAGTCAATGCGCGCGATCCGAACAGCTACGCCCAGGCAAGTTTTTTTCTCACGCAGATGCTTGGCGCGTCCCGGACGCGAGGCGTCGCGCGCGCGATGGTCGTCGGGATTCCGAATGCCGGAAAGTCCGCGGTCATCAACGGCCTGCTGCGTCGCAGTGTCGCGAAGGTGGAAGACAAGCCCGGCGTGACGCGAGCACCACAGTGGTTTCGCGTCGGACCGAACCTCGAGATGATGGATACCCCCGGCATTCTCGTTCCGAAGATCGAGTCGTTGCAGGCGCAATGGCAACTCGCAATCTGCGGAGCGATTCCGAACGACAAGTTTTCACCGGAGAACATCGTGCATAGTTTCGTTGACTGGATGCAGAACAATCGTGGACGAACCGTTCCGGACTTGGAAGGCTTTGCAACGATTCGCAGGATGCTTCGAACGGGCGGCGAGCTCGAGCTGCATAACGCCGCGCTCGCATATATCAAGGATTACAACGAAGGCAAATTCGGGCGCGTGAGCTTCGATTCGCCCTCCGCCGACCCGGCGTGAAGAGCCGTACCCGCGTCGCGGTTCGCAGTCGCGACCGCCGCCGTTTGGACCGGCTGCATCGTCACGAGCTGTCACTGCGCGAACGGGGCTTTCGATTGATTGGCGGCATCGACGAGGTCGGCCGTGGTCCGCTCGCCGGACCAGTCGTCGCTGCGTGTGTCGTGACTGACGGTCCGCTGCGCTTGCGCCATCTCAACGATTCCAAACAAGTGCCGGCCGAGTTGCGTGCAGAGCTGGCGGAACAAATCAAGAGCATGGTCGTCGCATGGGCAGTAGGCGAGGCGTCGGTCGCGGAGATCGATCGTATGAATATTTATTGGGCGTCCATCCTAGCGATGGAGCGCGCGCTCGCCGCGCTGGGAACGGCGCCGGAATATCTGATTACCGATGCGGTCCGCATTCGTTCGTGGACCGGACATCAGGAGCCCATCATCAAAGGCGACGCAACGTGCGCCAGCGTCGCCGCGGCTTCGATCGTTGCCAAAGTGTACCGCGACGCGCTGCTCGCGGACCTCGATCCCCTCTTTCCTCAATACGGGTTCGCCGAGAATAAGGGATATGCCACTCCACATCACATTGCGGCCCTCGAATCCCACGGGCCATGCGTGATGCACCGCCGTAACTGGTGGCGCGTGCAGGCGGCAATCACCTTGCCCGGAATCGAATTCGCTAATGGATCCCCGTGAGCTCGCCCGTACCGGCGAAGACGCCGCCGTTGCACTGCTGCGCAAGCGCGGCTATGAGATCGTAGGCCGCAACATCCGCATGCCGGGTGGCGAGATCGATGTCGTCGCCCGCGACGGCAACGTCGTCGTGTTCGTCGAGGTAAAGGCACGCGAGTCGCGGCGTTTCGGATCTGCCCTTTCCGCCGTCAATGCGCGTAAGCGGCGTACGTTGCGACGACTCGCCGGAGAATGGCTGCAGCTGTTCGCGCCGCGCGCGAACGCGCGATTCGACGTAGTTGCGGCCGATGGAGCGCAGCTCGAACACTACAAGGATGCGTTCCGATGAGCGAGCACGTCGGCACGATCATCGCCGGACGCTACACGGTCGACAAGCTGATCGGTCGCGGCGGCATGGCAGACGTCTACCATGGTACCGACACCGTGCTGCAGCGTGAAGTCGCGATCAAGCTGCTCACCGATCGCTCCGAAGTGGTCCGTAAGCGTTTTCTGCGCGAAGCGCAATCGATGGCGCATCTCAACCATCCGAACGTCGTGAGCGTCTACGACGCCGGCGAGAACGAAGAACAGCTCTATATCGTCATGGAGCTGATCCACGGGAAGACGCTCAAAACCGCCGTAGCCGAAGGCTTGGCTTATCCGAAAGCGCTCGAGATTTTCGTCGATCTCTTGGAAGCGCTCGACTACGCCCACAATAACTCCGTCATCCATCGCGATATCAAGCCGGGCAACGTAATGCTGCTCGAAAATGGCGACGTGAAGGTGATGGATTTCGGCCTTTCTCGACGCGTCTCCGATGCCAGCAGCGTAACGCAGGCCGGCGAGATCGTGGGCACGATCGCCTACCTCTCGCCGGAGCGTTTCCTCGGCCGTAACACCGATCATCGCAGCGACCTGTATTCCGTAGGCTGCTTGATGTACGAGATTTTTACCGGCGAGGTGCCGTTCAAGAGCCCGTCCGAAGATCTCGTCTCGGTGATCTTCGCACACGTCAACGAGCCGCCGACGCCGCCGCGCAATAAAAATCCGAACATGCCGGCGGCACTCGAGCGCGTCATCCTGAAGCTGCTCGAGAAAGATCCGGCCGATCGCTACGCGACGGCGGCAGACGTCATTACGGAAATTCGGCAGCTGCAAAACCTTCCAACGACCCCGCAGGGGTCAGCCGCAGCGCAGCCGGCGGCGACGAGTCCGCCGGGGCAACCGCCGACGCCGCCTCCCCGCGATCTCAAATCGCTTCTGGGCAATGCCATCGAAGCGCAGCGCGGCGGCAACGTCGACGCGGTGAAGAGTATGCTCAACCAGGCCTTCCGTCCAGCGGAGCAATTGCGGGAGGCGCAAAAGAACGTCCTCATCGCGATGCTGGCCGAACGGAAAAAGGACTACGCTGAAGCGACGCGTGCGTACAGATTGGCACTCGACGGTTTCAAAACGGTCGAGAACCACCTGGAATACGGGCGTGCGGCATTACGCTTCGCCGGCATGACCGTCGAGCGGCACGCGCACGGACAGTCGATTGACGGCGACGAAACGGACGCCGTCATTCGCACGCTTTCGGAAGCCGTCACTGCCCTGCGGTCGCTTCATCTGGTAAACGAAGTCGATCACGGAGAACGACTGCTGTACGCGCTTCGCAGGATAAGAGTGGGGTCGCAGAACTGAAGCGAACGGTAAGCGGGACGACCTACGCGCGAGTCAAGTTCGTCAACGGAATCGTTTTTATCGCCGTCGGACTCCTCTTGCTCTTCGAGATCGTAAGGTCGGTCGGTTTTGCCTGGAAAGGCGCGCCGACCGTGGTGGCGTACCTGATGCCGCTGGCGCTCGTAGGGCTCGGAGTGACTCGACTGAAAGCGGGTTGGCCGCGCAAGTGATCGCGGAAGCGATCGTACTCCATCCGTACGGCGTCGTGATCGCAGTCACGATCGTCGCGTGCATTACCGGAACGATGTATTGGATGGTGCATCCGCCGTCGACGCGTGCCGAACGCGTTGCACGCGTGGCGGAGCAGGTGCTGCGGCGCATGGTGGGGAGCATCATCGTCGTATTCTCGCCACAAATTCGCTCGGAGCACATGATGGTTTTGGCCGCGCGACTGGCCCGCCGCGAGCGCGCCGATTTGCTCGCCGCCTACGTCGTCGAAGTGCCGTTCACGTTGCCCGCCAATGCGGCGATGGAAGTCGAGGATCGTGCCGCGCTCGATACCCTTGCGACCGCGCAAGCGATCGCGCAAAAACATGGCGTCTCCATTCGCACCGAAACGATCCACGGCCGCCAAACGAGCCAAGCCGTGCTCGATATTGCCAAGCGGGAGAAAGCCAATCTCATCGTCATGGGTTCCTACCGCGAGGCCAAGTACACGGGAGCTCCGCTCGGCCGCGCGATCGAACAGATCGCGACGGGCGCGAAATGCGACGTGCTGATCGGAGTGGAAGGGAAGTACGGCTCCTTACTGCAGACGGAAAGCCTCGAAACGCTCAACGTGCGAGGCCTAGGAGAGGATAACGGTAAATGACCCGCATCGTTTTCGCGGCCGTGCTCTTTGCGTCGCTTTGCGCGGCCCGCGCCTCGGCGGGAACGTTGAGCGATTTTGCGGATACGTGGAAAGCGGTGAGCGACTATTCGTGCTCGATCGTCGTGCACGAAACGCTCGGTAACCAAACGCAAGACCGGCGATACGACTTTTGGTTCAAGAAGCCGGCGCTCGCGAAGATCGAAATCGTGTCCGGACCCGGTAAGGGCAGCGGCTCGGTATGGCACGGCGGCGATACGGTCGTCGGACATCAAGGTGGGATGATGCATTTCATGCATCTCACGGTGTCAATCCACGATTCGCGTGCGGTCGACTTGCGCGGCGATACGATGGACACCGCGTCCTTCGGCAGCATCCTGACCGTGTATCAGAGCGGAAAAGGGGCGATCAGTGAAGCCGCCGGGGACACGATCGACGGTGCGCCGACGGACACGATTGCGATGAAGATTGCGGACCCAGCCTCGAACGATGGCGTGACGCGCGACGTGCTCTACCTTTCCAGGGCCACGCATCTTCCCGTTCGCCGCGTACGCTACGCCGGCGATGCGATCGTCAAGCAAGAAGATTTCGTCAACGTCAAAATCAACCCGGGCCTGAAAGCCTCGGACTTCTAACCCGTCGGGGTTAATATATCGCGGTTTGGATGCGGAAGAATTTCCGCGAGATTCCCGCGCTATCCGTGATCGTGAACGTGTTGCCTTGCTGCACGTAGCGCCACGTTGCCGGCACTTCTCCGAGCGAATCGCTGAACGTCAGGTTCAGAATTCCAGGTGCCGGCTCGGTCCACACGCCGTTTGCGATCCACGTCGCGCTGGCTTTGCTGTTGAGCAAGCGGCGCGTACGCTCTAGCTGGATATTGCCGTTGGCGGAGATCGTAAGGACGACGTTCTCTTCGTAGTCGATATGCGGCGTCACGCTATGGTCGAAGCCTTTGAGCGTCGAGCTCCATTTGCCGATGACGGACGGCGGCGCGACGATCGCCTGCGCGCTCGCGCTCGCGAAACTTCCGGCGAACAAGACGAAGACTGCACAGAGTGCTGCGG
>JBOHTT010000062.1:0-3495 GCA_050733775.1 Vulcanimicrobiaceae bacterium | reverse complement strand
GGTATCTCGAGCGCGTGGGTACGATCGTGCGGCAGCACCGCGGCGTCATCGACAAATACATCGGCGACGCGATCATGGCGTTGTTTGCGACGATGGCACAAGACGCCGACGACGCCGTTCGCTGCGCGATCGCGCTGCAGCGGGAGGTCGCGGCGCTCAGCGCGGAGCGCTCGGCCGCCGGTCAGCTACCGATTTCCGTCGGCGTCGGATTGCACCGGGGAACGTTGATGCTCGGGACGATCGGCGAGAGCGAGCGGATGGACGGAACGGTCATCGCGGACGCCGTAAATCTCGCATCGCGGGTCGAGGGGCTAACCAAATTGTACGGCGCCGGGGTCTTGATGACCGAAGACGTCCTGGAGCGTCTCACCGACCGGACGCGGTATCTCGTTCGGTTCCTCGGTTTCGTCGCGGTCAAGGGCAAGCGCCGCGGCATCGGGCTCTACGAGGTCTGCGACGCCGATCCGCCCCGCCGCCTGGAGCTCAAGGGGCTCACCGCCCTGCGATTCGACGAAGCCGTTCGCGCCTTGGGCAGCGGCAGGCTCGACGAGGCAGTTGCCGGCTTCGGCGAGGTGCTCGAGCGCGATTCCGACGACCGCGCGGCGTCGCACTTATTGCGGCGTTCGCAAGAGCTGCTTGCTTCCGGTGAGACCTGGGACGGCGTCGACCACGTGACGGTGAAGTAGCAGCCGAAAACGGCGGCTTGACCCGCCTCGGGCCCGGTGGTACGATACCGGCCTATGCCGCTTGGCTAGCGCGCGGGAGCCGCGAAGGAGCGGGGTGTCCTCTTCGGAGTGGGGAGACCTTGCCTTTTTGTGTTTTGCAGCGACTCCCTCATCGCGCAGCCGTACGCGGCTTGCCTTACATAATTAACGATTGAGTAGATGGCAACGAAGGCGACGACTCCTAAGACCAAAGCAGCGGGAACGAAGAGCCGCAGCAAGCGTACGAAAGCGGATGGATCGGCAGGCAACGGCAGTACCGCAACGCTTCCGATTTCAACGTTCCACGTCAGTGCTGAAGCTTTCACCGTACCGACGGCGCCCGATCCGGGTCCGAAGCGCGGGCGGCATGCGTTTGCAAAAATTCCGAACGTTCTCGAGCTGCCGGATCTGATCGAGCTTCAAAAAGCATCGTTCAAATGGTTTATCGGCGACGGTTTGCGCGAAGCGTTCGATTCGATCTCGCCGATCAAAGACTTCACCGGTAACTTGGTGCTCGAGTTCGGCGAGCATAGTCTCGGCGAGCCGAAGTATTCGGTCGAGGAATGCCGCGAGCGCGACATGACGTACAGCGCGCCGCTGCGCGTCCGCGTCCGCTTGATCACCGCGGAGTCCGGCGAAATCAAAGGCATTCCGGACCAGGAAATCTTCATGGGCGACTTCCCGCTCATGACGGATAAAGGCACGTTCATGATCAACGGCGCGGAGCGCGTGATCGTGAGCCAGCTCGTTCGGTCGCCGGGCGTCTATTTCTCGCAAGACGCCGACACGAACAATCGCCCCGTTTTCAACGGCACGATCATCCCCAACCGTGGTGCTTGGATCGAGTTCGAGACCGACAACGGGACGAAGAACGACGAGACCGAGGGTACGATCGGCGTTCGCATCGACAAAAATCGCAAGATCTACGTCTCGACATTTGTCCGCGCGCTTTCCAAGCCGGATCTCGGCTTCGATTGGGAAAGCGATGAGAAAATTCTCACGCTCTTCAACAACTCGCCGCTGATCCGCAATTCGATCGAAAAGGACAGCGACGTCAAGACGCGCGACGACGCGCTCAAGGAAATCTACAAGAAGCTGCGCCACGGCGAGCCCGAGAACCCGGAGAACGCCGAGAAGCTGATCGAATCGCTGTTCTTCGACGAGAAGCGGTACGATCTCGCCGGCGTCGGCCGTTACAAGCTCTCCGGCAAGCTGGAGCGCGAGTATAACGAGGCCAGCCTCCGCATCCCGCCCATCGACAAGAAATGTCTCATGCGCGAGGACATGATTGCCGTCGTTCGCCGGCTCATTAAAGTCGTCGAGCGCCGCTCCAAGGTCGACGACATTGACCACCTGGGCAATCGCCGCATCCGTTCGGTCGGCGAACTGCTGCAGAATCAATTCCGCGTCGGCTTGCTGCGTCTCGAGCGCGTCGTGCGCGAACGCATGACGGTTCAGGACATCGAGACCGTCACACCGCAGGCGTTGATCAACATCCGTCCGGTCGTTGCCGCGATCAAAGAGTTCTTCGGCTCCAGCCAGCTCTCGCAGTTCATGGACCAGACGAACTCGCTCGCCGAGCTGACGCATAAGCGCCGTCTATCCGCACTCGGACCCGGCGGTCTCTCCCGCGAGCGCGCCGGTTTCGAAGTCCGCGACGTCCACCACAGTCACTACGGGCGTATCTGCCCGATCGAGACGCCGGAAGGTCCCAACATCGGCCTCATCGGCTCGCTGGCAACGTACGCGCGCGTGAATCGCTACGGTTTTATCGAGACGCCGTATCGCGTCGTGCACAACGGCATCGTCACGGACGAGCTCCGCTATCTGACGGCCGATCGCGAAGACGAGTTCATCGTCGCGCAGGCCAACACGCCGGTTGACGCCCGCGGCAAGATCACCGCCGACACCGTCGTCTGCCGTTACGCGGAAGAATACGTCGAAGAGCCGCCCAACCGCGTGCAGCTCATGGACGTTTCGCCGAAGCAGATCGTCTCGGTTGCAACGGCGTTGATTCCATTCCTCGAGCACGACGACGCGAACCGTGCCCTCATGGGTGCGAACATGCAGCGTCAGGCCGTGCCGCTGTTGCGTCCGCAATCTCCAATCATCGGTACGGGCATCGAGTACCGCGCCGCCAAAGATTCCGGCGGTTGCGTCCTCGCTCTCGCTGACGGTGAAGTTACCGCCGTCGACGCGCGCCAGATCACCGTCAAGCACGAGGACGACGCGCTCGAGCATGCCTACGATTTGCTCAAGTTCACGCGCAGCAACGCGGGGACGTGCATCAATCAAGCGCCGATTGTTGAGATCGGCGAGCGGGTCGTCAAAGGGCAGATTCTGGCCGACGGTCCGTCGAGCGATGAAGGCGAGCTTGCTCTCGGCCAAAACGTGCTGGTCGCGTTCATGCCGTGGGAAGGCTACAACTACGAAGACGCAATCCTGATCTCCGAGCGCATGGTCAAGGACGATCGCTTCACCTCGATCCACATCGAGGAGTACGAATGCGAAGCCCGCGACACCAAGCTCGGCCCCGAAGAAATCACGCGCGACATCCCCAACGTCGGCGAAGATTCGCTCAAAGATCTCGACGAGAACGGCATCGTTCGCATCGGCGCCGAGGTTCGACCCGAAGACATCCTGGTCGGTAAGGTGACGCCGAAGGGCGAGACCGAGCTCACGGCCGAGGAACGTCTGCTTCGCGCCATCTTCGGTGAGAAATCACGCGAAGTGCGGGATACGAGCCTCAAAGTTCCGCACGGTGAAAAAGGCAAGATCATCGACGTCAAGA
>JBOHTT010000061.1:0-5298 GCA_050733775.1 Vulcanimicrobiaceae bacterium | reverse complement strand
TAGTTCGTCATCGCGAGCGCGACGTCGAAAAGGCTCGTATCGCAGTCAATGCCTTTACCGTCGCGGCGCGCTGCGTGCACTCCGATCACGAGCGCGAGCGCAGCGACGTAGCCGCCGGAAAAATCGACGACGGAAAGCCCCGATTTCGCAGGTGGACCCTGGGGCTCGCCGGTCACGCTCATCCAGCCGGCAATACCTTGCACGATGTAGTCGTACGCCGGGTCGGCGCGGCGCGGTCCCGTCATACCGAAGCCCGAGAGCGAGCAGCACACGATCCGCGGGTTGACGTCTTTGAGATCGTCGTAGCGAATGCGGAGCCGCTCGGGAATGTCGCCGCGCAAATTCGAGAACACCGCATCGCTCACGCGCACGAGATCGAGGAAAACGCTGCGCCCGGCGTCCGTGAGAAGATCCAAGTCGATCGTTCGTTTGTTGCGGTTGAACGTCTCGAAAAAGAGACTATCGGTTCCCGATTGATGTGGCGGAATGTAGCGCGAGATGTCGCCCGCCGTCCGCGGGTCCTCGATTTTGATGACGTCCGCACCCAGGTCGGCGAGGTGGAGCGTGCCCCAGGGGCCCGCGCCGTATTGCTCGACTGCGAGGATGCGGACGTCTTGCAAGGGCTTCATAAGAGGCCCCATCCGTTTATTGCGTGCAGCTCTCCTGGGCGTAGCAGGCCGAGACGATCCGCAAGGAATGCGCCCAATCGATCATCGTGTCCGCAGCCGACAGGTTTAGCCCCAGCGTCGCGTAGGGGTATGTCCGACCGTAAGTTGCATATTGCGTTTGCGACTCGAACATGAATCCAAGCGGTTCGCCCGCGCCATTGGTATCCAGAACGTAGATGCCGTAATGGTGCATCGCGTGCAGAATCGCGGCCTCCCACAACGGAAGGCCAAGCGCGTTGATCTGCGCATCCGTCAGCGTAAGCTGCAACCGCGCGCCAATCGGCGGTCCTATGTAGCTCGTGCAGAGCGTGCCTTGTGACCCTCCTGGATAAACGTAACTGCCGCTGACGCAGTTTGCGGTTGCAAAGAGCGCGTGAGGAACGATCCCGCGCGCCAGCTCATCCGCACGAATCGTTCCGGCTGCTAGCGCGCCGCCGGACGTTGCACCCCCGCCCGGCATTTGTCCCGAGCCAAGAATACTGGTTTTCCACAATCCTGTGACGCTGAAGGACGCCTGGCCCGTATAGCGGCACGCCTCGTACATATCGTATTCGGTACCGTCCGGCTCGACGATCGCCATGTGGCAGTCCAACGAGGACGAATACGCGAGAGCGCCGGCTGCGCGCGCTTGCGATGGGATATGGATCGTGGCGGATGAAACGCCGCAATACGCGGTGCACTTCACCGTTACCATTGGATCGCTTGAGGCCGCTAAGTACACCGGATGCTCGTAGTCGCCGCCCAAGGACCAATCACCAGGCAACGCGATGCCGTCCCGTGATGAGAACATCGCGGCCACGATGTTCGCGCTGTTCGGGTAAATCTGTGAGGGGTTATCGGGCAGAGCGTCATTCCACGGACATGGCGACGATGGATTGGCCGATGCGTTGGCACAATAGGGCCGGAAGTTCGCCGGCCATTGACCGGGGTTGACGATGCCCGCGAAGATCGTGTCCGTGATCGCCGTCGGAGTTGGTGTCGGCGTCGGCGTCGGGGTAGGCGTGGGCGTCGGCGTCGGTTTGGACGTAGGCGTCGCCGTCGGAGTTGCCGACGATATTTGTCCCAGGCTCAGCGCGCTTGCCGTGAAAAACGTCCCGCAATTGCCGGAGCCCCAAACGTTGAGCACGACGCCGGTCGCTAGGGTATAGCCGTTGTACGCGATTGGCGTCGAGCTCGTGTAGTTGACGTTGACATAGCCGCACCCCGCTCCGCCTTGAATCAAGATTTGCGTCGCGGACACGCCGGCAATCGTGCCGCTCACAATCGGAGACGGGGTCGGCGACGGCGTCGCTGCGGCGATTTGTCCCAGGGCTATGGAAGATGCAGTGAAGAACGTGCCGCAGCTTCCCGTACCCCAGACGTACATCATCACGCCGTTTGCGAGCTTGTTGCCGTTGTACGCGATCGGCGTAGAGCTGGTGTAGTTGACGTTCACGTAGCCGCAACCCGCCCCGCCTTGGATCAAAATCTGCGTTGGCGATACGCCGGCAATCGTACCGCTCACGATTGGAGCGGGCGATGAGGACGGTGTCGGCGTGACAACGGTGCTCGTGCCGAGACTGATGTAGGTCGCGGTGAAGGAGGTGCCGCAGTTTCCGCTGCCCCACACGTACATCGTGACGCCGTTCGAAAGGGCATATCCGTTGTACGCAATCGGCGTCGAGCTCGTGTAGTTCACGTTGACGTAACCGCAGCCGGCTCCGCCTTGAATGAGAATTTGCGTGGACGAAACGCCTGCGATCGTTCCGTTCACGATCGCAGAGCCTGTCGGCAAGCTTTGCGCGCTACGCGTTTGCGTCGTCCCTTGTGAAAAGACGGGCGGCAACGTGCTATGCGTTCCTCCCGCGCACCCGATGATGCCGAGCAGGCAAATAATTGCCAGCACGGCGCTTAAAGAAAGGCGCCGAGCCATGGAAAAAACCTCCGTGCTGTAAGAGACGGCGGCAGCGACCTGCTGCCAGCCCAAGCATTCGGCAAGCGAGCGCCCGTCTTTGCTAACGCACTGTAAAGGTATTGGCAAGTAAGTGTTGACAACGGTTTGTCAACGCTTGCACGTAAAGCTGCCAAGCAAGCAATTCATCTCGCCCGCGTCGAAGGAGATGGAGAAATGAACGGTATGCTTCAGCCGCTCATCATCGAGCCGAAAATAACGAGCGCCATTTGGGGAGGCGACGCGCTCGTGCGCGACTACGGAAAAAAAGGCGATGCAAACGCGACTCTCGGCGAGTCGTTGGAATGTTGGGACGAAAACGTCGTACGCACCGGGCCATTTGCCGGTAAATCAATCGCCGAGCTGCGCGTCGAGCTTGGAAAGCGGCTGATGGGCTCGCTCGATGCAGGCCACATCTTCCCGGTGCTCACGAAGATCATCGACGCGCGGCAATCGCTCTCCGTGCAGGTCCATCCGAACGACGCGTACGCGCAGCGCGTCGAACGGCAGCAAAACGGCAAAACGGAATGCTGGGTGATCTTATCGGCGCAGCCCGGTGCGGAGCTCGTACTGGGTTGGGCGAAGCCGACAAATCGGGCCGAATACGAGCGTCGCGTCGCCGATGGTTCGCTCGGAGAGATTTTGCGACGCGTACCGGTGAAGCCGAACGACGCTTTCTATCTGCCCGCGGGCACCCTGCACGCGATCGGTGCGGGCATTCAGCTCTTCGAGACGCAGCAGGCGAGTGACTTGACGTATCGCATCTTCGACTGGAATCGCGTCGGCCCCGACGGTAAGCCGCGACAGTTGCACGTCGATCGAGCCGCCGACGTGCTCGATTACGGCCGCGGCGAAACCGCACAAACGATGCATTTGCCGTATCAGACGGATGGCATCGCAAGTGAAGCGTGTATTGCCGATCCCAGGTTCGTGGTGGAAAAAGCGCGCGTCGCTTCAGTCGCCGGAGCGCTGCTGCCGGATGGTGAGCCGGTGATTTTCATGGCGATGGAGTCCGGGATGACGCTCGAGGTCGATGGCGTCGCAACGGTGGTCGGGCCGTGGACGACCGCGCTCATTCCGGCTGAAATTGCGCGCGTGGACGTAGTGGCCTCGCGAGATGCAAGCGCGCTCGTCGTTACGACGGATCGCAATGTTTTTTTGCGGCGTCTCGCTCGGGCCGATGTGCCGGCGGCGGATCGCGATGCATTTTTGGCGCAGTTCGAAGCGAGCTCGACGCCGGCATAGTGCAAAGCGCGTGCGCGGCTGCTATCACGGCGCTGAGCCACGCGCAGGCGGCGTGGCGCGCGTTTCACAACGGCGATTTCGTTCGCGCGCCTGAGGCGGCCGAGGCGCAGCTTCGCAACGCCAAGGCCGCACTTGCGTCCGCCGATCGCAACGGCGCAGCATGTCGCGGCGATAAGACGGCTCTCCCGCGCGTCGAAGTACATTTTGAAATCGATCTCGTTGATGCGCGTCGCAGCGGTGGAAAGACTGCCACACTGCAAGTCCTCGCGAACGATCTCAAGACGATGCGCGATCTCGGGCTTGCCGGAGAGCAACCGGCGCGCTATCAGTTTGACGTCGAGCGCTTTCGGGAGGTGCAAGCCGAAACGCGCGGCACGCTGATCTTGCCGGCGCCGCCGGCCGGTTCCGTGCCGCCCGTACGCGCGGGGTGCGCGCAGCCCGACAGTCAGCCGTCTCCTCTCGCGCCCATCGTGCCGGGAGTTCCGAATCCCGCGTTCTTGCGGCGTCCGCACGGCGCGACGGCCGTTACCGTTTTGGTCGGTCCCACAGGCAACGTGCTGAGCACGTTTACGACGGCATCGTCCGGGAACCCGGCGCTCGACCAAGCCGTCGAGAATGCGGCGCGGCTCGTAACGTTCGCGCCGGCGCGTGCGAATTGCAAACCGGTCGAAGGCGATTATCGCTTTACCTATACGTTTCCGCAGATTTGAGCCGAACGGGCCTCGCCCGGACGGGACCTTCAGCATACGCTGTCAACGTATGATCACGACGGAGAAAGTGGCTTCCGGGGGGCCGGCCGCGCTTCGGCCTACCTTCGAGCACTTCTCACGCTCCTGGAGAATCGCGTTCATTGCTGCCGACGTCGTTGCGTTTTTCTTGTCGGCGTGGCTGGCGGTAACGCTCGTTTCGCTGGCGGTTCATGCGCAAGTCGACGAGACGCGCGTTGCGCTCTCGACTGTAATATACGTCGCGCTGTGGATGTGGCTATTCAATAGGCTCGGGCTTTACGAGCGATCGTTCGCGATGACGATCCAAGACGAAATCTATGCCACGATTGCCGCCATGGTGCTCGGAATCGCGCCGCAGCTCATTCTGTTCACGGTCGTTCCGTCAATTTCGTCTTCGCGAATAGTGTTGGTCCTCTCGCTTGCGATATCGATCGTCGCGGTCACCGCGACGCGCGCGGTCGTTCATCGTGCCCGGCAAATCGATTTGCTCGTGCGACAGCGCCGCGTCGCTCTCGTCGGCGACCCCTCGCGGCTCGACGCGGCTCGTGAAGATCTCGCCGACGTTCCGAACACGCACGTCCTGTCGATTCCGGTATCCGATTTCGATCTGGTAATGGCGATGCAAGATACCAGCGTGCCGGCCACCTTCGAATTCATGCCGTGGTTCATGAAGGCGCTGCGGTGGGAATGCGATACGCTGATCTTTGCCGACGTCCCAGACCCACGT
>JBOHTT010000060.1:0-11592 GCA_050733775.1 Vulcanimicrobiaceae bacterium | reverse complement strand
GCCGGCCGTCGAACGATAAGGGGAAGAAGAACCGCCTTTTCGCCAACCATCACGAATGGACATTACGGTCTTTATTCGTTATCAGATCGATCCGTTCAAGCGCGAGAAGTTTGAGGAGTACGCGCGCAAGTGGCTTTCGATCATTCCGCGATGCGGCGGGCGGCTCGACGGTTATTGGGTGCCCCATGAAGGCACCAATAACATCGCCTACGGCCTGATTTCTTTTGAGAGTCTGGCGGCGTACGAAGCGTATCGCGCGCGCCTCCGCGCAGACGCCGAGGCGATGCAAAATTTTCGCTGGGCGGAAGAAGAGCGGCTTATCGTTGCTGAGGAGCGCAGCTTCCTCCGCCGCGTCGCAGCAGATTAATTACGGCAGCCGTGGTGGGGCCCGAACAATCCAAAGGTCACGTGAAAGTTGACCCAACGGTCTTCGACATTCTGACCGTTCGCGTAGCCGAGAAATTCCTTCCCTAATCCAACGCGCACGCCGATCGGATGGCCGCCGGTCATCACATCATAACGTTCCCATGCCGACATTGCGTCGTCGACCACGTTCGAAGAAATATGCGGCGCCAATGCGTCGGCAATCGCCGTCGCCGTTTGCTGATTGCATCCAAAGATACGGGCATCGATCGAGCCGTTGAACCGCTCCGTGAGACCAGTGCGGAGCGTGTTCCCTTGGGGCGGTGCCGCTTGGAACGGTGACGTTTGCGACATTCCCATGAGCGTCGTTCGCATCTGCTCTTCCAGCTGTTGCGACGGCGCCGTGCGTGGCGCGGCAGATGCTGCAAGCGGCGCAAAAAAGAAAAACGCGAGTACCGACGCGGCGGCGCGCATCGTCGCGGCAGAGCAGCCGGTCACCCGCATACACGATTCTTTTGCCCGTCCTTAGGAAAACGACACGGCCGGCGTGTTGCCGCCGCTGACGACGACGCACACGCGCTCTCCGGCGGCGGGAACGTATTTGCCCGAAAGTACCGCTGCGAACGCTGCTGCGCCGCCCGGTTCCGCCACGACGTCGCAGCCGTTCCAGAGCGTGCGCTGCGCCGCGCGAATTTCGTCGTCGCTGACCAGCAACACGCGATCGACGTCGCGCTGCGCAATTGGAAAATTGAGCCTGCCGATGCGCGCGGGTGCGAGCGAGTCGCTCGCGATGCTGCCGGCAGGCGCGTCTACCGGCTCGCCCGCCTCGAGCGCGCGCGTCATGGTCGGCGCGCCGTCCGGCTCGACGCCGATAACGCGTACGGGCGTCGTCGCAAACCACGACGCGATGCCGCCGATCAGTCCGCCGCCGCCAATGCCTGCGAGCACCGTTTGCACGTCCGAGAATTGCTGCTCGATTTCGAACCCAATCGTTCCGGTGCCGAGCATCGTTTCCGGCTGATCGAACGCATGCACGTTGAGCGCACCGGTCTCCGCGCAATAGCGCTCGCAGGCTCCGACCGTGTCGGCATAGCGTTCGCCGACGATCGTGAGATCGGCGCCGTACGAGCGAATCTTCTCGATTTTCGTGGGCGATGCAACGCTCGGCACGAAAATTTTGGCCTTGACGCCGCGTCGCATCGCGGCATACGCAACGGCCGTGCCATGATTTCCGCCCGATGCTGCTGCAACGCCGGCCGGCGGAATCGGGCGGCTGACGAGATTGGAAAACGCGCCGCGCGCTTTGAACGAGCCGGAGACTTGCAGCGCCTCGAGCTTGAGGGCCAGCCTCATCCCGCGCAATCCCACGTCGGCGCAGTCGACGTGCAAGAGTGGCGTTCGGCGAACGTACGGCTCGATCGCCGCGTACGTGGACTCGATGTGCGGCCTGTCTACGGTAACGATCATGTCCTACCGATTCAGCAATTCTTCAAACTTCTCTGCAGGATGTAGAATTGCGTTAGGCGCGAAGGGGCGCGCCATGAGGGTTCGTAGTCTCATTTTAGGCCTTACGCTCGCGGCTCTTGCATGGCCCGCGAGCGCAAGCGCGCAAAACAATCTGTCGGCAGCCCAAATCGATGCGGTTCTCGCGCACGCGCGGGATGCCGCCGGCGGTGCGGCGCTGGATCGTTTCGTCGTCTCCAACTCCATCGGCTCTGCGACGCAGGGCGGGGCTCCACTCCCGCTTACCGGAGTCACCGATTTACGGAATGGCTATAGCAAAGAGCAGATCACGATCGGCCCGACGACGC
Source organism: Vulcanimicrobiaceae bacterium (assembly GCA_050733775.1). Taxonomy (GTDB): domain Bacteria; phylum Vulcanimicrobiota; class Vulcanimicrobiia; order Vulcanimicrobiales; family Vulcanimicrobiaceae; genus JAFAMS01. The sequence goes on along the minus strand of JBOHTT010000060.1, from coordinate 9,418 downwards.
TCCTGCAAGGTTACGATGGCGCGGAGTGGCGCTTCAGCAACGGAATCCTCTCGGTCGTCAGTCTGCCGTCCTACGTCAGTGACGCCGTTACGCAAGCCTATCTCAGCAGTAACGCGTTTTTGAAGGCGGCGCAGCGCGCGACGATCGTATCCGGACACGATCTCAATCTCGATGGCCGTGCGATTGAGGTGCTGCACGCCGTGCCGAAGGGCGGCTCTGCGGTCGACTTGTATTTCGACGCTTCTTCGTACCAGCTGGTTCGGGTCGACGGATACCAAACCGGCGGCGTCGATATCACGATCATTTCGGACTATCAAACGATTCAAGGCGTGCCTACGGCGATGAAAAGCATCGACACCAACGCAGCAGGCACGGTTACGACCGTCACGCTAACCTCCGTGACGTACGCGACGACGTTGGATCCCGCCGCACTGGCGCGTCCGCCGTATGTTTCGCACGGCAATCTCACCTCGCCGGTTTCGGTGGCGTTCCAAAGCGACGATGCAAGCGCGATATCACACATCGTCGTGCCAGTTTCGCTCGATGGCGCGCAGGCGCAGATGTTCTTCGATTCGGGCGGCGCAAATTTTCTCGTCTCTCCGGCAGCGCAGCGTCTGGGTCTCAAGACCTCGGGCGATTTTGCCGTCGGTGGCGTCGGCTCGCATGCGCAGATGTCCAGCATGGCCTCCGTGTCCGTCGTCGATTTCGGCGGCGCGCATTTGGACAAGCAGCACTTCATCGTCACGCCGCTCCTGTATCCACTCGTTCATCCCCGTAAAGGGCTCGTTGTCGACGGTCTGATCGGCGAAGAATATCTCGCGAATTATCGCGTGATCGTCCATTATGCCGAGGGGCGCATCGAATTAGAACCGTTCGATGCCCCCGCCCCGAAAGGCGGCGTCACCTTACCGCTGAAATCGGATGGCTCGCATTCATACGTCGAAGCAACGGTCGATGGCGTCACGGGCTACTACTTGATCGACACCGGAAACGGCGGCGGCGTGGATCTCAACGGACTCTTCGTCGACGAGCATCATCTCTTTGCGAAAGGCGGCTTGACGTACGTCTCGCCCGGCGGCGTCGGCGGAACGGTGACGACGACGCTCGTGACGGCAAAAACGGTGGAGCTCGCGGGCATCAAGTACGCGAACGTTCCCATCGGTATCGTCCACTCGAAGGCCGGCGCCTTTGCCGCGCGCGGCGTCGCGGGGAATCTCGGCGCGCGAATTCTTTCGCGCTATACGGTCGTCTTCGATTATAAAGCGGAAACCGTGACCTTCATTCCAAACGCGGATGCGAAGCAGCCGTTCAAACGCGATCGTGCCGGTTTGAGCCTGAACCAGGCCGGACCTGATGCGTTTGAAGTGCTGGGCACCGTCGCCGGAAGTCCGGCGCAAGACGCTGGGATTCTCGCGAACGATCGCATTACGGCGATTGGCGGCGTCAGCGTCGCAACCGGGCTGGGTCTCGGCGACGTGCGTCCGTACACGACCGGCAATGCGCCGTTCACCGTGACCTTCCAGCGCGGCTCGACTACCAAGACGGTCACGATCGTACCGCGCGATATCGCGCCGCCGGCGCAATGATCCGCCGTTTCACCGTTTCGATTCTCGCTCTCGCGCTCGTCGCGAGCCTTACGCTCGGCGTGCTTGCGGCGAGCGATGATTTGTCGCAAATCGGTCGTGGCGACCGTTATTCCGGCGTCAAATGGGCGACGCGCTCGCCCGTGCTCGCGCAGCATGGGATCGCTGCGACCGAGCAGCCGCTGGTATCGCAGATCGCCATCGACATTCTCAAGAAAGGCGGCAGCGCGGTCGACGCGGCAATAGCCGCAAACGCTGCACTCGGATTGATGCAACCGGTGCTCAACGGCATCGGCGGCGATCTCTTCGTCATCGTCTACGACCCGCACACGAACAAACTCTACGGCTATAACGGCTCGGGGCGCTCGGCCAAAGGCCGCGACCTCGCGAAAATGATCGCCGAAGTCAAAGCCGTCGATGCAAAGATCGGCAGACCGTATAAAGCGCACATCCCGCCGCTCGGATCGTTGCCGGTTACGGTTCCGGGAACCGTCGACGCGTGGTTTGCCCTGCACAAACGTTTCGGCAAGCTGCCGATTTCCGCCGATCTCGCACCGGCGATCTCATACGCGAAGAACGGGTTTCCCGTCACCGAGCTGATCGCCGATTACTGGAAAGGCAACATGGCGGTCTTCGAACGCGAGCCGTATCGCAGCATGATCGAAGAGCGGAACAACGCCAGGCAGACGTATCTTCTAGGCGGCCACGCGCCCCGTGAAGGGGAGATTTTCCGCAATCCCGATCTCGCACGTACGCTCTCGCGCATCGCACGCAACGGTCGCGACGAATTCTACAAGGGCCAGACGGCGCGCACCATCGACGCGTATTTCCGGCGCATCGGCGGCGATCTGCGGTACGCCGATTTTGCCGCGCATCGCGGCGAGTGGGTGACCCCGCTCAGCGTCAACTATCGCGGCTACGACGTGTACGAGCTTCCTCCGAACAGCCAGGGCGGCGCTGCGCTCGAGATGTTGCAGATCCTCAAAGGGTTCGATCTCAAGAAGATGGGCGCCGGATCTCCCGATGCGCTCGTGGCGATGATCGAAGCCAAGCGCCTCGCCTACGAAGATCTCGCGAAGTTCTATGCGGATCCGGCGTTCGTACACGTGCCGATGAAGGAGCTCATTTCGGATGCGTACGCCGCGCAGCGCCGCAAGCTCATCGACTTGAGTCATGCGAATCCCGACGTCGGTCCGGGCGACCCGAACCTTCACCAGGGCGAGACGACGTATTTCTGCACGGCCGACAAGGACGGCATGATGGTATCGATCATCCAGTCCAACTATCGCGGCATGGGGTCGGGCTTAGTTGCGGATCATCTCGGCTTCATGTTTCAAGATCGCGGCGAGCTGTACTCGCTGCAGCCGGGAACCGCAAACGTGTACGCGCCGGGAAAACGCCCGTTCCAAACGATCATTCCCGCCTTCGTGATGAAAGATGGGAAGCCGTTCATGGCGTTCGGCGTAATGGGTGGCGATATGCAGCCGCAAGCTCACGTACAAATCCTCACCAACATCATCGATTTCGGTATGAACGTGCAAGTGGCAGGCGATGCGGCGCGCTGGTATCACTTCGGCGGCTCTGAAGTGACCGGAGAGCATCCCGCCGGCGTGGGCACGGTCGATATGGAAAGTGGGTTCTCGGCCGAAACGAAAGCCGAGCTCGAGAGGCGAGGCTATACGGTCAAGTCGACGGACAGCGGACCGTACGGCGGATATCAAGCGATCATGTACGATGCAAAGAACCATGTCTACTGGGCCGCCTCGGAGATGCGCAAAGACGGCGAGGCGATCGGCTACTAGAACTTAGGCCCGCAACATGCTGCGCACGATAAAGGCCACGTTCGCAGGACGTTCGGCGAGACGCCGCATGAAGTACGGATACCACGATTTTCCGTATGGCGCTGCGATGCGCACCGCATAGCCTTCCGTCACGAGCTGTCGTTGTAACGCGGGACGCACGCCATAGAGCATCTGAAACTCGAACCGTCCGCGTTTTGGCAAGCCGAGGCGCGACGTCGTGACGATCGCATGGCGAATCGCACTATCGTCGTGCGTCGCAATGGCGGTGTACCCGTCGGCGTTCAAGGCGCGGTCGATCAATTCTAGATACGCGCGATCCACGTCGAGCTTGCGCGGATACGCTACTGCCGGCAGCTCCAAATAGGCGCCTTTCACGAGTCGCAGATTGGGTCGCAGCGCAAGCAGCGACTCCAAATCCGCAGCGGTCCTGTACAGATACGCCTGCAAAACCATTCCAACGTTGTCGTAGCCACGCTCGCGCATGCCGCGATAGATGCGAAGCGTGGCGTCGACGTACGTCGATTCTTCCATGTCGATACGGATCGTGTTGCCGAGCGCTTTGGCCTCGTCGACCAGCGCGCGGAGATTCGTGGCGGCGAGCTGCTCGTCGATCGCAAGTCCTAAATGCGTGAGCTTGAGCGCGACGTTCGCCGGCAGCCTTTCGGCCGTAATGCGCCGCAGCAGCTCGCGATATTCCTCAACAACGTTTTGCGTTTCCGACGCCGTTTGGACGCCTTCGCCCAAAATAGCGGAAGCGACCCAAAACCCGCCCTCCCCCAGTCGCCGGACGATCCCCACGAATTCGTCGAGAGTTTCACCGGCAACAAAACGCGCTGCGCCGAGGCGTAACCCATGCGTGGAAGCCAGACGGTTTAAGTATGGGTTGCGGGAAGCGGCGAGGAGTATCGAGCGCATAATTCTGCAAACGGGATCGGTTCAGACGGCGTTACGGCGTCGTCCCGATCCGGTCCGATGTTTCGTTCAAGCCATACCACATCGAGCCACCGACCCATTTTCCATCCGACCCGACGGTACACGCCGACCTCTTCGAATCCTACGGCGCGATGCAGCGCCACGCTGGCATCGTTCGGGAGTGCGATGCCGGCGTACGCACGGCGGTATCGCTGCCGCTCGAGAATGATGAACAGCTCCTGGTACAACGTGCGGCCGATACCTCGGCGCTGAAATTCCGGACGCACGTACACGGAAACGTCGACTGCCCAGCGGTAGCCGGGGCGCTCGCGATGATGCGATGCGTACGCGTAGCCCGCAATCCGATCCGCGATTGACGCCGCGAGCCACGGCGCATACGTCAGCGTCGCGCGCACGCGCCGCTCCATCTCTTGCGGGCTCGGCGCTTCCTCTTCGAAAGATACGAGGCTGCCGGTCACGTACGGCGCGTAAATCTCGGCGAATGCGGCCGCGTCTTGCGGAGTTGCCACGCGAATCATAGCGTCTTCTGCCGGACGACGTGGCACCGCTCCTTTGGACCCTCAGGCAAGCGCGCAGAAGGCCTTTGTCACATACGTCGAAACGCTCGCCGCGGAGGACTTTCGATGCGTTTACGGAGCGCCGCTCTCTTTGCCGCGGTGGTTGCGTTTGCGGCGACAATCCCGGTCTCCGCGCAAATGGGCGGAATGGGCGGAATGAAGATGCCGGAGAATCCGGCACACGTCGACCCGACACGCCAAGCATACACGACGAATCACCAATTCTTGGTGAAGCTGATCTCGTTGCCGCGTCCGATTCCGTACGAAAAATATTTCAAAGTGCGGTTTGAAGTATTCGACGGCGCGAATCCGTCGCGGCCTCTCCCGAACGCGCGCGTTGTCGTGTTCGCCGGCATGCGTCACGGCATGAAGTCCGGGTTTGCGCACGGCATGGAGTCGTCGCCGAAAGTGAGCCGAAAGAACGGAGTCGTGACCGTATCCGGTCTGTATTTTCATATGATGGGTCCGTGGACGTTGCAGACAACGGTGCATAACGGCGGCAAGGAAGGCGTTGCGTACTTCGACCTGCCGTGTTGCGGCAGCTAACCCTCGTCGTCATCGCGCTGGTGTGGGCCGTAGCGAGCAGCGCTGCGAACCCCGCCGGCGACGATCGACGGTTGTACGCGCAGAGCGAGCTCGCCGCAATCCTCCGCCACTCGCCGGTACCGCCGGTTCCCGCCGATCCAACCAATCGCGTCGCGAACGATCCGCGCGCGGCGCGCCTCGGCGAATATTTGTTTTTCGACCGGCGCCTCTCACGGAACGGCGAAGTTGCGTGCGCGACGTGCCACCAGCCCGCCCGTGGCTTCACCGACGGAAAGCCGCTTGCGAAAACGCTGGCGCTGGGAATTCGCCATACGCCGACGCTGCTTGGCGCCGCCTACAACCAGTGGTACTTCTGGGACGGGCGTACCGATTCGCAATGGTCGCAAGCCCTGCAGCCGTTTGAGAATCCGCGTGAAATGGGAACGACGCGGACGCACGTGCTCGGTGAAATTGCGAAGGATGCGCGCGTCCGCCGAGCCTACGAAGAAATCTTCGGCGCGCTTCCGCAAACAGGTCGCGCCAACCGCGTGGCCATCGACAGAGCGTACAGCAACGTCGGCAAAGCGATCGAAGCGTACGAGCGACGACTGACCGTCGGCACCTCTCCGTTCGATCGTTACGTTGCGGCGCTGCGCGCGCACGACCCTGCGGGCGAACGCGTCATTTCCCCGGCGGCGAAGCGCGGTCTCAAGCTTTTCACCGGCGCCGGCAATTGCGAGCTCTGCCACTCCGGGCCCGATTTCACAGACGGGCAATTCCACAATCTCGGGTTGCCGCTGCGCGCCGGAGAAGCGGCGGATGCGGGACGCAGCGACGGCATTCGTCTCGTGCGCGCCGATCCGTTCAACGGCACGGGTCGCTTCAGCGACGACCCTTCCGGCACCGCGAACGATCGCCTCGCGTTTCTTCCTTCGCAGGCCTCTCAAGCAGGTGCTTTCAAGACGCCCTCGCTCCGTAACGTTGCGCGCATCGCGCCCTACATGCACGACGGGCGATTCATGAATTTGAACCAGGTGTTAGAGTTCTACGCCAAGGGTGCTGCGGCCAGCCACGGGCACGTGGTCGGGACGCGCGAAGCGACGGCGAATCTCATTCCGCATCTGAGCGTGCAGCGGCGAGCCGATTTGATCGCGTTCTTACGAACGCTGAGCGATGCCCCGCTGCCGCGGGCGCTCACGCAGGCACCCTCCGCTCCGTAGAGAAACCGCATCGCCCGTAGGCGCGAGTTGAGGAGGAGCCATGAACCTATGGTCCCGGCGCGTAACAATCTGCGCAGCCGCCTTTGCCATGTTCGCATTCTCGATATTCCCGGCCGGTGCAGAAGAAACGGTGAATTACGGCGTTCAGCCCGATACCGATCCCATCTTTATCGCACAAGCTCTGGGGCTGATTGAGAAGATCGAGAAGAAGGACAACGTCAAGATTCAATTCCAGACGTTCTCCTACGGCGCTCCCGAAAACGAAGCGATGGCATCGGGCGCAATTCAAGTCGCCTCAGCCGGAATGGGTCCGGCAGTCGTCGCGGCAGCGCGTTTGCCTGCAACGCTCGTAGGTATCAACATCCTCGAGCAGACGGCGATCATCGTGCCCTCCGATTCGCCGATCAAATCGGTTGCGGAATTAAAAGGTAAGACCGTCGCGTTTCCCGGCGAAGGCTCGCAGCAATATCCGTTGCTGCTCAAAGCGCTCGCCGATGCGGGCTTGCAGCAGACCGACATCAACCTCTACAAGTCGACCGGTCCCGACATTGCGATCTTGGTTGAAAACAAGAAAGTCGATGCGGGCATCACGTGGGATCCTTCGATCTCCGTCGGGCTTGCGTCAGGTAAGTGCCGCGTGCTGCTCAAGGCTGAAAAGATCATGCCGATCAAAAACGGGCATTACGTCGGCAACGGAATCTACGCCCGAAATGATTTCTTGGCAGCCCACAGCGAGATCGTGCAAGATCTCGTTACAGCCAACGTTCAAGCGATTGCGTTCATCCTGAAGCATCCGGACGATGCTGCGAAGATGTGGGCCAAAGCAATCGGTTTGCCGGAGAACGTCATCAAGTATTCGCTCTCCAAGGGCATCTCGGTCTATAGCCTCGACGTCATTCCGACGCAAAAAACCGTCGACGAATACACGGCCTTCTTGAAGGCGGGCAAGGTCCTCAAACCGACCGACAATCCCAAAGTCGATCCCCGTTTCGCGCAGCAAGCGCTGGCCGCCACGAAGACGCCGTGATGCAAAACGGCGCCGTACGTGCGGCGTCGCGGTTGTTTCCTTATATCCTCGCTGCGATCGCCATCGTCGTTGTATGGCAGGGCGTCGTCATCACCACCAGACCGAGCGACGCCGTCCTGCCGACCCCTCTCGCCGTCGCGTACGAATTCGGCCGTCTGCTCCAGAATGGAACCTTGCTGACCGACGCGCTTATTAGCGTCGCGCGCGTGGTGTCGGCATGGCTGCTCGGCGCGATCGTCGCGATCCCACTCGGACTGCTCATGGGGAGCTCGCGCCGTTTTGAATCGGTCCTCGATCCGTTCGTCGAGCTGCTGCGACCGATTTCTCCGCTGGCATGGATTCCGCTTGCGATTTTGTGGCTAGGAATCGGCGAATCCGGCAAGATCATGGTCGTGTTCGTCGGCACGTTCTTTCCGCTTCTGCTCAATACCGTATCGGGCGTGAAGAACGTCGATCCGACGCTGCTCGACGCCGGCCGAGTTTTCGGCTGCACGTCGCGCGCCGCGCTGTTCCGGCGCGTGGTGTTGCCGGCGGCACTGCCGGGCATCGTGACGGGCTTGCGAATCGCGTTCGGTACGGGCTGGGCCGCGATTATCGCTGCCGAGCTGGTGGCAGCGCGCTCGGGGCTCGGCTATCTCATCGCAAACGGCATGGACGTGCTACGTGCCGATGAAGTGCTCGTCGGAATGATCGTGATCGGCATTCTCGGCGTGCTGTTCGACGCGTTCTTCCGCTTCTTGCACGCCAAGTACAGCTGGGATGTTGCGTAACGCTGCCGGCGGCAAGTCGCTGCGGATCGAGGGCTTGACGAAAACCTACCGCAGCCGTGCCGGGCGCGAGAGCGTTGCGCTCGAGCCGATGACGACGCGCGTCGACGCCGGCGAGTTTCTTGCAGTCGTCGGTCCCACCGGCTGTGGTAAGACGACGCTGCTGAAAATCTTGGCGGGGGTGACGGCGCCCAGCGCGGGCACGGCGTTCATCGACGACGTCGAGATCGAAGGACCGAGCATCGATCGCAGCGTCGTCTTTCAAAACTTCGCGCTCTTTCCGTGGCTCTCGGTGCTCGGCAACGTCGAATTCGGTTTGCGCAGCCAATCGATTCCGAGCGACGAGCGGCGCGCGATTGCCGGCGAGTTTTTGCGCAGCGTGGGACTGTGGGACGCCGCGGACAAACGCCCCAGCGAGCTCTCCGGCGGGATGAAGCAGCGCTGCGCGATCGCGCGCGCTTTTGCCGTGAAGCCATCCGTGCTCTTGATGGACGAGCCGTTCGGCGCGCTCGACGCGCTCACGCGGCGATTCTTGCAACGCGAGCTCGTCCGCATTTGGCGCGATCATCAAACGACCGTCGTGTTCATCACGCACGCGGTCGAAGAAGCGATTTATCTCGCCGATCGCATTCTCGTCATGAGCGCCGCGCCCGGCCGCATCAAAGCGGACCTGCGAATCGACATTCCGCGACCCCGCGACGAAACGGCCCCGGCGTTCATCGACTTCGAGCGCACGATCTTCGGCTTGCTGGACGAAGAGCTCGCGCGGAGCTTCGCTACGACTGGATCGTGATGTAGGTGTAGCGATACACCTGCTGGAGCACCGCGACCGTCGCGACGCCGGACGGAACGACGATCGCTCCCGGGATGAGATGCGTGAGGATATCCGCCGCGACGTCTTTGGCCGTCATGCCGCTGGGAGCGAAGCCGCCTTTGATCAGCGATTTCGATTGCTCCATGACGGCGGTATGGCACGTCAGAAAAACGACGCCGCGGCTTTGCAG
>JBOHTT010000059.1:0-7687 GCA_050733775.1 Vulcanimicrobiaceae bacterium | reverse complement strand
GTTTGCAAGTGAGCGACTCGCGGACAACTTCGGCGCGTATTTCTAATTCGTAACGATATACTGCTCGCGAAATCGCGACGTTCTGCTCATTTACTTCGTAAGGGCCTCCAAATTCCACAGCGAAGGACGATGGCACTGAAGATGCTTCGCCGTCGTTGAATGGCACGATCGGTAAAGGCTGCCCGGCCGTCCACTGGAAGCTGTCACGAGCAAACGAAACAACAAAGTTCAATGCCTTGAGGACTGTCGATTTGCCAGCCCCATTGGGACCGAACAGCGCAACGACCCTTGGGACTCTGACTTTTGTTCCTCGGACATCCTCGGCTAGCCGATCCGGATCTGGAGGCGCGCCGCCCCCAATCCTGACGTCAATGCGCTGAGTGGCTCGGATGCTGAAGAAATTGGTGATCTCAAGGACTTGTAACAAATTATTGCCTACCATACGGGCGATAATGGCCCGTCGCGCCATCTATTAGACGACATTTGGCAAAATTTTGTCAATCCACCTGCGATATGGGACGACTCGGCTGCTTGAGTCGTATTACAAGCCGAACGGCCACGGAAAACGAGGCGCTTACGGCGCCGTGGCGCCGGCTTCTAAACCTAAGGCCGTCATCATGCGCACGCCGTACTGGAGTGCGCTCTCATCGATGTCGAAGCGTTCGTGATGGTGCGGGAACGATGACTTCTCGCCGCCTTGGCAGCCGACTTGGAAGAAACACGCCGGCACTTTTTGTGCGAAGAAGGAGAAGTCTTCGGCGCCCATGAGCTTCGGAAAATCCGCGACGTGCTCGGCACCGAGCGTTTTCTCCGCGAGAGCTTTGACGTAACGCGTTTGCACCGGATCGTTCTCGGTGACCGGATAACGCCAGAGATATTCAAAGTCGTACGTTGCGCCGGTTGTGGCGCAGACACCGCCGAGAACCTTCTCGATGCGCGCGGGCATTTGTTGGCGCACGTCGTCATCGAAAGCGCGAACCGTGCCCAGCAATTTCGCGCTGGTCGGAATGACGTTGTACGTCGTGCCGGCGTGGAACGACCCGATCGTGACGACTGCCGGCGCGATTGGATCGATGACGCGGCTGACGACTTGCTGCACGGCGACGACGAATTCGCTGGCAGCGTAAATCGGATCGATCGAGAGATGCGGCGCGGCACCGTGCCCGCCTTTGCCGTGAATCGTAATTTCGATCGAATCGCTCGACGCGTACATCGGACCTTCGATGAAGCCCACTTTGCCGGTCGGATACGTCGAAGAAAGATGCAATCCGTAGGCGCGCTCGATGCCGTACTCTTCGAGGATTCCCGCCTCGACCATCGCGCGCGCGCCGCCGAGGCCTTCTTCGGCGGGCTGGAAGCAGAGCACAGCCGTCCCGGCGATTTCGTTGCGTCGCGCGACGAGCTGCCGCGCCGCGCCGAGCAGCATCGAGACGTGACCGTCGTGGCCGCACGCGTGCATGACGCCGGAATTGGTCGAACGATACGGCGTTTCGCCCAGCTCTTGAATCGGCAGGCCGTCCATGTCGGCCCGCAGCATGAAGGTGCGTCCCGGACGTCCGCCTTTGATGACGCCGAGAACGCCGGTTTGCGCGATGCGCTCGTGCGTTTCGATGCCGAGCTCGCGCAAGCGCGCGGCTACGATGCCGGCGGTGCGCTGTTCGCGAAAACCGAGCTCGGGATGCGCGTGCAGGTCGCGGCGCGTGGCCACGACCTGATCGAAAATTTCCGTCGCGAGCACGTTACGATACGGCGGCGAAGGGGAGAACGGCCGGCAGCTCCTCGCGCGCCGTGCGTGCGATGAGATCGGCGATACGGTGCGACGCTCCGCGCGGAGCAAGCTCCGCTTGACGGCGGCGCATCTGCGACGCGAGTGACGGATTGTCCACGATCCGGCGAACCGCCGCAACGACGGCAGGCGTCGTGAGCGCAACGATGCCGATACCGTTGTCGCGCACGAACTGCAAATTGCCGCGTTCCTGACCGGGAATGTAATCGTAGACGACGACGGGCAGCTCGGATACGCTCGCCTCGGCGATCGCACCCGGACCTGCCTTTGTGACGAGCAAATCGCTCGCGCGCATCAGCTCGGGGACGTCATCGCGGAACCCGAGCGCCGTAACCGGCGTCGGCAACGTCGGCGCGAGATCTTCCAAACGCCGTTGCAATGGTGCATTGCGTCCGCACACGACGACGAGGTGCAGCGGCATGCGCGAGCGCGCAAGCGCAATCGTCGTCGGAAACAGTTTTCCGCCGCCTTCGCCGCCCGCCATGAGCAGCGCGACCGTGGCATTTTGCGGAAGACCGAGGCGCGCGCGAATTGCTTCGCGGCTCGCCGTCACCTCTTCGAATTTCGGATGCACGGGATGACCGAGCTGGAAAAGCCGGTCGCGCGGAATTCCTCGCTCGAGCGCGCGTTGTAAGACCTCTCTCGCCGGAACGACGACCGCATCGACGCGTGGACTAAGCCACGACTCGTGCACGCGGCCGAGATCCGTGACGACCGTGATGATCGGAATGCGCAAATGGGCGTCGGAGCGGGCGCGCGACGATGCGTGGTTGAGCAGCGGATGCACCGAAACGATCACGTCCGGACAATACGAAAGGAAAACGTCGCGCAACCGTTCGCGATACAAGGGCTCGCATACGCGCACGAGCGAGCGGAAACGGCGTCGTCCGTTCGTCGCATAAAAAAGCGCCCCGTACACCGGCGGCGCGAAACGAAGAGCGGCGCTATATGCCGGCCCGAGCTGCGAGAGCGGGAAGCTGCAATGGTTGCCGATGTCCTCGATGCGCCACTCGAACGTCTCGAGGCCGCTTATTTCGTCGAGGGCCGCTCCGATTGCCAGGGCGCCACTGCGATGGCCGCCTCCGGTATCGGAAATCAAGAACAGGATTCGTTTGGGCATCAACTCTCCGAAGCTCACCCCCGGCCGGGACTGGGCACTGGTCCTTTCCTTCGGACGGAACCCGTTCGCCGGCGCACCGCGCGCCGCGTTCCCCGGCCCAGGGCTCGTAACTGCGCGATGCACGCGCGGGCAGGCGCATCATAGAACCGGAAGATGTCGCCGAACTCAACCTCGGGGTTTCGGTGGTGGCCGTCATGGTCCTCGGGAAGGACGATCCATAGCCTGCGAGCCAGCTGCGACGCCCAGCGCGGGGTACGCCAGCCGAGGTCCGTCGTGTGCCGCCACCAGACGTGGAGCTGGCCCAAGACCAGGCCGAGAATCGCGCCCACCGGCGAGAGATGCCAGCACAGCGCGGCCAGCCCGACATACGGCAACGCCCCGAACAGGCCGTCAGCGAGAACGGCCGGATCGATCGAGAGCACGGCGTGATCCCAATACGAGCGGCGGCGATCGTGGTGCGTTCGAAGATGCAGCTTGAACCACACGTGTTGCGGCACATGGTAGAAGAACGTCGACGCGAAATCGCCGATGATCAAGACGATCGCCAGGCTCAAGATCGTCGCCGTCATGTTGGTGAAATGTCACCCCGCGTGCAGGTAGTCAAGGGAATCGGGTTGGGTCGTACGGCGCTGTTAGGCGCATGCCTGCTTCTTCATGCTTGTACGCACGTCGCGTCCCCAGGGTTGCATCCCGAATCGACAGAGGTTCGCATGTATGACGTCCGGGAGGCCGTCCTATCCTGGCATATTCCCCAAGCTGTGCCTGCTCTACGCGGCGCGCGGCTGCTTATTGATGCACCGCGTCCCGCATCGCCGTCGCTCGCACTCGCGCGCTCGATCGTGCGCACCAATCCCCGTCTCGATCCGATCGATGCGCTGATGCTTGCGACCGACGCGCAAATCAGCGCGCGCAAAGCCCGACTGAACGCGAATTTTTTCGGAGCGACGATTCTTCAAGAAAGCGCGTTCGATCCGTTCGCTATCTCACCGGCCGGCGCAATCGGAATCGCACAATTCATGCCTGAAACGGCAGAAGCGTTTTCCGTGAATCCACTCAATCCGCGCGAAGCAATGGCGGGTTCGGCGCGGCTATTGGCATCTTACGTTGCGCGCTATCACTCCTACGCGCTCGCACTCGCCGCCTATAATGCGGGGCCGCTCGCCGTCGATGCGTATCACGGCGTGCCGCCGTATGCAGAAACGCGCGCTTATATCGACGACATCGACGATCGCATCGCTCGCATCACGCGCGACGAACAACGCTGAGCGCCGCAGGAAGCGGGCGTAGCCCGAGCGCGACGTCGTACGTCGCGGCGGCCAAGGCGTCGAGCGGATCGATGACTTCGCACGGAAGCTCGTTCGCCAGAGAAAACGCAATAGATAGCTCGGTACATCCCGCGATCGCGCACGCGATGTCGCCGCCCCTTGCGAGCGCTTCGCACGCCAGCTCGATGGCGCGCTCGTCGACGTTCGAGCCCGTCGCTTTGACACCGAAGTCGGAATCGAAAATTGCGCCCATCACACGGACTTGCTCGGGCGAATGCGGTTCGAACTCCACCGGCTCGTAGCCGGCAGCGATCAGCCGGTTTCGATAGAGGCCCGTCTGCAGCGTGCCTGTCGTCGAGAGGACGAGTACGCGCGAGCCAAGCGGGAATCGCCGCTTAAGTTCTTCGCACGTGACGTCGACGAGATCGAGCCACGGGAGTGGGGCTTCTGCGACGACCTCATCGCGCAGCGCGTGCGCGGTATTGCACGGCACGACGGCAAAATCTGCGCCGGCTGCGATCAGACGCCGAGCCGCCGCGGCGAGGGCATCGACGCATTCCTGCGTTTGCCCGTCCAGCAGCGCTTCCGTGCGCTCGGGGACGGCGGTCGCACTGATAAGCAACCACGAAATATGGTCCTGGTCTTGCTGCGCGCCGCGCCGTGCGCCTTCGTGTAGAAGGCGATTCTCGAACTCGACGTGCGCGGCCGGTCCCAATCCTCCGATGATGCCGGGCAGGCGGACTTGTTCGTTCACGGCATGAACCTTCGACGCGGATGAAGCGCGTCATTCGCCGGCTTTTCATTACGATGCCGCTCGATCGCGCGCGGACCGAAACGCAAGGCGTCACGTTGCGGCGCGTCCTCGGCAAGCCCGGTCTCATCGGCATCGGACTGGGGACGATGCTCGGTGGCATCTTTACGACGATTGGCGCGGGCGCGAATGCCGCCGGACCCGGCGTCATGTTCTCTTTTGTGCTCTCGGGATTGGCGTGTCTGTTCGTCGCGTTGTGCTACGCCGAGCTTGCGTGCATGGTGCCGGTCGCGGGCAGCGCCTACACGTATGCGTATGCAACGCTCGGTGAGATCGTAGCGTGGATCATCGGCTGGGATTTGATCCTCGAGTACGGCATCAGTGCCGCACCCGTCGCGTCGTCGTGGTCCGCGTACGTGCAAAACGTCTTGGGCGGCGTAGGCCTGAAGCTGCCGCAGTGGGCGCAAATCGCCCATATGGCGAGCGGCCAAATCGACGTGCTCGCGTTCGGCATCGTCTTGGCGATCTCGATCTTGCTCGCGGCCGGTATCAAAGAATCGTCGTCAGCGAATAGCGCGATGGTGTGGTTTCAAGTCGGCGCAATCGTCGTGTTCGTTCTTGCCTGTGCCGGCGCGGTTCGGGGACAGCTGATGGTGCCGCTCGCACCGCTCGGCGTGCACGGCATCGTGGCGTCGGCAGCGCTGGTGTTTTTTGCCTATATCGGCTTCGACACGGTGACCGTCGCGTCGGAAGAATGCCGTGAACCCGCACGCGATCTGCCCTTCGGCATCATCGGCTCGCTCATCGTCGGCGCCATCTTGTATCTCGCGATCGCGGTCGTTTCGGTGGGCGTCGTGTCATGGAAGACGATCGATGCCGGATCGGGGATGCTCGATGCGGCGCGTCATGCCGGCAGCAATCCGCTCGTGCTTTCGCTGGTCGCTCTCGGGGCGATCGCGGGCACGACGACCGTCATGTTGACCTCGCTGCTCGGCCAAGCGCGGATTTTCTACGTCATGTCGCGCGACGGTCTGCTGCCGCCGATCGTCGGCCGTATCAACGCGCGCACCCGTACGCCTGTGTTCACGACGATGACGACCGGCATCATCGTCGCCATTATGGCGGCGATGGTTCCGCTCGACGTGCTGCTCGCGCTCGTAAACATCGGAACGCTATCTGCGTTTTCGATCGTGTGCATCGGCGTTGCGGTCTTGCGCGTGACGCAGCCCAACGCGCGGCGTCCGTTTCGCACGCCGATGGGAATGCCGGTGGCGATTCTCGGCGCAGTGCTCTGTACCGGCCTCGCACTATTCGGGCTCGGCGGCGAGACGTGGCTGCGATTTATCGTGTGGTTTCTCGTCGGCATTGGGATCTACGCCGCGTACGGTTATCGAAAGTCCGTTCTCGTGCGCCCTACCCCAGCGTCCCTTTCAGAAATTCCTGGACTCGCGTCCACGCGTCCTTGACGTCGGGGTTGCTGAAGTCTTCCGAAGATTTGCGGAAGAAGCCGTGTCCTTCGTTCGGATACGTGTGAATGTAAAATTGCTTCTTCGCGCTGCTGAGCGCTTTTTCGATCGTATCGATGTCTTCGCGCGGTATGCTCTGGTCTTGACCGCCGAAAATGAGCAGTAGCGGTGCGCGAACTTTGTCGACGTCTCCGATGAGAGCCGTACCGCCGCTGTGCAGTGGCTTTGCGATCTGCCCGCCGTAGAAGCAAACGGCACCGGATACGCCGGGCTGCATGGAGCTGAAGAACGCCATCGATCCGCCGGCGCAAAATCCCCACGTCGCGATATGGTTCTTGCGAACGAAGTCTTGCTCGTTGAGCCAATCGATCGCGGCGCGCAGATCCGGCCCGATCGTATCGCGCGTGACGGTCGCTGCGGCAGCACGTCCCTTGGCAATGCCTTCGTCGTCGTACGCCAAGTCGAGGGTCGGATCGTGCCGGTGATAGTAGTTGATCGCGAGCGCGACGTATCCGTGTTGCGAGAGCAGATCTGCGATCCGGCGCATGTCGGCGGTGACGCCGAAAATCTCCTGGAGCAAAAGTACCGCCGGCGCAGGCCCAGGGGAATCAGGCCGCGCCAGATAAGCGGGCATTTTGGACCCGCCTACTGTGATCGAAACGTTAGACGATTGCACGATCCCTCCCGTAGTTTTCGTTAACGTTGCCAGGGGGTAAGGACTCGAAAGACGCAATGCAGATGATCACGCCGGTCTCGGTGACGCCGCGTCTTTCGGTTCACAACGAGGCACACCCGATGCGAACGGCGACGTTTCAAGATGACGTGCGCTCGGGACTACTCGCGAGGCCAAAGCAACTCCCCCCGCGCTGCTTCTACGACGACGTCGGCTCGGCGCTCTTCGAAGCGATTACGCAGCTGCCGGAGTACTATCTCACGCGGGCCGAGTTCGCCATTCTGCGCGAGAGCGCCGGCGAGATCGTCGCGGCGATGGGAGAAGAGCCGATCGATCTGCTCGAGCTCGGCAGCGGCAGCTCGACGAAGACGCGGGCTCTGATCTCGGCGACGCTCGAGCGGCAAACGACATTGCGCTACGTTCCGGTCGATATCTCGTCGAGTATTTTGGTGACTGCGGCCAAATCGCTTGTGGATGAATATCCGGGGCTCACGGTCGATGCATACGCCGGTGAATATTTTTCGCTGCTCGAATCACAGGCGTTGCGCTCGGCGCGCCGCACGATGGCGCTTTTTCTGGGTTCGAACATCGGCAACTTCGAGCCTGATGAAGCGAATGCGCTGTTG
>JBOHTT010000058.1:0-8256 GCA_050733775.1 Vulcanimicrobiaceae bacterium | reverse complement strand
CCTTTCAATGCCGCGGCGGCCGCCGCGAGCTCATCACTTTGAACTGCACCGATGAGGCGAAGACCGTTTTTCTCGTACCGAGCAGGGCGCGGCAACGCGGCGAGCGCCGCGATGACCTCGCTAAGAGAATCGCGCAGGGCAGGCGTCTCGAGATCGTCGCAAGTCACCGCACTATCCGGCAAACGCAATCGAACGAACAGCCGATCGACCGACTCGCTGAGCCGTTCACGATATCCGCGCACGCGCTCGCGCGTGGCGATATCGGCGCCGGAAGCGTCGTCGGGAAAGAGCGTCCGCAACACCCTCAGATGAGGCATGAGTCCCGTCACGCCCCCTTCTTCTAAATAGCGCATGCTCCACGAAAGCCGCTCGTCGCTCAAGCTCAGCGAGAGGAACGTCGGCTCTTCGTAGACTTGCGCTTGCCCTGGTGGAAGTTGCGCTTGCTCTGCGGCAGGAAGTGCATGGCGTTCACCATTTCCACCGAGACTTTTTGTGTGACCGTTTCCCGGAAGCAACATCTCCACGGGAGCGGCGACGGCATCGAGCACCGTGAACGGCAATACCGGATCCACGACCGGCAACGCGGCCATCGAGCGCACGCGTACGGGCTGGCAACGCACCGTCATCTCCGGCTGTTCGTCGCAGACAACAAACGCGCGCGCCTCCACCATACTTCCATCCGCGAGCGGGGCATTGACGATCGTTTGCAAGCGGACGACGACATCCGCGCCGACCTCGACATCACCGAGCGTCAGCCCGGTCGGCGCGAAGAGCGCAGATGCACCGGCGAAGTCCAGCAGCACGACGTCGTTGACACTCGTGGTTCCGGGCGCGTACGTGGTATTGGTCGGGGGATCGAACCGCAGCGTCAGACGCTTCGCCGCTCCGTCCCCGGAGTTTCGCAACCACAGCGTATACGTAATCGGAGATCCGGCATCGATGATTTCCGCCGGCGCCGCCGTGAGCGCGGCACCTTCCGCAAACGCCGCTTCCGCTTGGGTCGCGATCGAGAGCGGCTCGAGCGACAGGGGTACGACGTTATGACCGAAGATCCGCGCCGCGATCTCGAGCATTTCGCCGTCGCTCACTGCGCCGGTTACGCGCACGAAGATCCTTGCCTCGCGCGACTGACTTGCAGCGAGGTCCCCGAACACGATGACGTCGCCGTCCCGTCCTGCACCCTCGACGCGATCGATCGTGATTTCATCGTGACGATGTAACCGCACCCGCACGTCGCGCGCGCGGTCCGTGCCCTCATTTTGCAAGGTAAGGCGGCAAACGGCGACGCGGTTCAACCGCACCGCTTCGGCGCCGTCGAGCGTCAAGCGCGAGGTTGCGACGGAAAAGCGCGGCCGCGACGATACGCCATGCACCGCGGTTCCCAAGTCGATAGGCTCGAGCTGCGCGGTGCGGAGCGTGGCGCGCACGCACAACTGCGACTCATCTTCCAAGACGTCCGCGAGACGAGCTTCAATCTGCAGCGTGCGTCCGGCTCCTGGTGCGAGCGTGTCGAGATGTACCATGCCGTTGTCGTCGACGGCTACTTCCTGCGTGCCTTCGAGCACGCGGAGATGCTGCAAGCCGTCGTCAACTTGGAGCTGCAGTCGCCCGTCACTGGCGACGTCCGTCCCGAGGTTGAGCAACACGGCGGTGAACGAAACGGCGCCGCCCGGCACCGCGCGACGCGGGCCGTTTCTTCGTACGCAATTGAATGCACGCGGAAACGCAGGCGAAGACCGTGCCGTTAAGGCGCGCGCAAACGTACGCGCTCCTTTGGACCACTCTATCCGAGCGCTGAGCGGCAATTCGGTCGCGTTGGTCAGCGGAGACTTGACCGTTCCGTATAGCGCGACCTCGAGTGTGCGCTGCGGTTCCACGTCGCCGAGAGCAAAGAGGCCCCGCTCCTTACCATCAGGTGCCGCGGTGCTGTCGATCGTTCTTGAACCCGCACAAAACGCGATTCCGTCCGGAAAGCCGATTTTTACTCGCACGTTGCGTGCCGTCGCCGTACCCGTATTGCGTATCCGTGCAACCGCCCGTATCCGTTCGCCCGATCCCACCTCGTCCGTGCAGTCGACGGTAAACGAGGTTTCTTCGTTTTGAAATGATGCCGTGGACGGAACTTTGAGCGTGACTGGCTCGAGATCGAACTCGGCGACTTCTTGCGAACAAACCGCTGCGCCGCCGGCGATCGGCGTGTCTTCATCGAGGACGGCGTCGACCCGTGCCCGATACGCGACTTCCAGCATCGCACCCGGAGCAAGCACCGGCGCCACGACGCGCGGACGGCTGACACCGAACGGCTCGCTGTCGAACAGATCGGTCAGCGAACGGCCGTTCACGCGCGCGCTGGTTTCAACGAATGACGTGTGCGTAGGCACGGGAAGAAAGACCATCAGATCGTGCGCGCTGCTTTCCCCGGCGTTGTGCACGATGGCACGAATTTGCAGCTCTTCGCCGGGTTTTGCTTCGCCGATCGCCGTCATGAACAAGCGGGTCTTCGGATTCTTCAGCAGTGGTTTGCTTCGGACAAGAAGCCGTACGACGTTTGAACCGATGACCGGGATCTCGAACGATCCGACCGCAGCCTGAAGCGTAAGATGCGTCCCGTTCTCGATCGCCGAGGCGACTGTGTAGTCGAGCGAGATGCGACGCTCGCCACTAGGGGGCACCTCGCCGATGTCGGCTCCGGCGCCTTGGAGTAGCGTCGTAAGCCCGCCCTGCTCGTCGAGCGCGGTGTCGTCGATTCGCGCGGTGCCGACCAAATACGTCAGCCCTTCGGGAAGGCGAAAGCGAACGCGAAACCCGCGCGCCGTCCCGCCGCCGAGATTACGGAAGACGAATTGCGCGTGAACGGTCTCACCCGGCTGCACGAAACGCTGCGGCGATACGCGCAACGTGCGGAGCCCTTCGGTTAACGGGGCGGCGCCGGGAGCAAAGGCTTCGGTCAAAGTACGCATGCCCGAGCCTCTTCTGCGGCGGAGGGCCCGGTTCAATGCACGGCAGGCCGAGGTGCGTAAATTCTTCGAACATCCAGTTGCTAAGCGGCAGCTCGTGCGGTATACGAGCAAGCATGGCAAAACGCATTGCGGTTGTCGGCGCGGGCTCCGTCGGATCGTATTTCGGCGGCATGCTCGCGCGCGCCGGCGTGCCGGTGACGCTGATCGGCCGTCAGGCGCACGTCGATGCAATCCAGCGAGACGGCCTCTTTCTCGATGGCGTGCGGATTAAGGAGCACATCAAGGTTGCGGCATCGGTGCATCTCGCGAGCGCCCACGATGCGGACGTGGTACTCTTCTGCGTCAAGACGCTCGATACCGAACACGCTGCGAAAGCGATGGCGCCGCACCTGAGTCCGAACGCGCTCGTCCTAAGCCTGCAGAACGGCGTCGATAACGTCGAGCGTATTCGCAGCGCGACCGGCATCGACGCGGTTTCAACCGTCGTGTATGTCGGCGCGTCGATACCGCAACCCGGAACCGTGAAGCACGCCGGTGCCGGGCATCTCGTCGTCGGCGACCGTCCGCGACGCGCCGAGATCGAAACCGTCGCTGCGATGTTCGAGCGCGCCGAAGTGCCAGCGCGTATTTCGGATCACATCGAAGTCGAGCTCTGGACGAAGTTTCATTTGAACGTCGCCGCCAACGCGATCTCCGCGTTAACGGGAGCCAACTACGGGCGCATTGCGGCGGACGCGCGTTGCTGGGCGGTGATGGAGATGCTCACAACGGAAGTGATCGCGGTCGCGGCCAAGCATGGCGTGCATCTCGAAGAAAAAAAGCTCATCGACGGGATCATCATGATCTCAAAGGCGATTCCGGACGCAACGTCCTCTACCGCGCAAGACATCGCCAAAGGCCGACCCACCGAAATGGATTCACTCAACGGTTATGTGGTAAAACTCGCGAACGATGCGGGAATCCCGGTTCCCGTCAATCAGACGCTCTACGCACTCGTCAAATTGCTCGAGGAGAAGCGCTAAGGCGCGAGCACGAGACGATGGCGCGCTGCCGCATCGACGGCGTAGACGGTAAACGGCAGCGGCACGAGCCGTTGCGAGATCCAGTCGCCGGAGAGATCGGTGTAGTGGCTCGAGCCCGGACGACCGGACTCGCCACTCGGAATCACGATGCCGCCGGCATCCCAATTGCCCGTGTCCCAGACGGCGCGAAAACTTTGTCCCTCGTACGGTATCTGCGCGTGTATCGTATAACCGTCGCCGTCACCGGGCAACGTGACGCCGTTGAACCACGTGATGCCGAGCGATGTCAGCGGATGGCGGATCGGTATGGCGCCCGCCTGCGACCAGTCGGCATCGGGCTTCTTCAGAACGTCGCGAAGCGCGTCGAGCAAGAATCCGTCGGGATCGTCGTGCGGGAAAAATCCCTTAGGCCGCTCGCGTAGCGCGCGCAGCATCACGACGAGATCGCTCGAGCCGTCGTGATACGCTTCTGCTTCCGCCGTTTGCGGGAAGAGGCGCCGCACGAAGCGCCCCTCTGCTTCGATTCGCACTGCGTTGGCAATCGTCGCGGCACGCGATGACGGACCCAGGCTGCCGTCCCACGACGCCAAAGCCCTCACGGCCGCAGCGATCTTCGCATCGCGCATCGCGCCCGGTCGCCGTGCCGCTTGCACGACGCGGCCTGCGAATTCACGCTCGGGTAACGATACCGTATCGCGCTGCATCTCCGCGAAATAGTTGACGTCGTACGTCGCGCGTGAGCGCAGCAGCTGCGCAATGCGTGCGGCGCGATACGGCGGCTTGAATACGGGGCTCAAGCGAAGATCGTATGCCTCGCCGTACATGCGATTGTTTGCGGTGAACACGACGCCCGTGCGCGACGGCGCGACGTGCGGTAAGCGTTCGAACGGAATCGGAAGATAGTGCGGATCGGTCGCCGGATGCACGCGCAAACCCCACACGGGATCGTCGGGGATCGTTCCCGCCAGCTGGTACGCAACGCGACCCTTCCAGTCGGCGATTGCGAAATTTTGGGTCGGGCCGGGATAATCGCGCAGAGCCTTGATTACTTCTTCCATCGACTTCGCGCGATCGAGCCGTTCGAAGGTCGAAAGTCCGGAAACGGGATTGCGCACCGCCGGCCAGTCGACCGAGAATCGTCGCGAATCGAGACGGCTGCTGATGAGGAAACCGTGCTTGTCGTCGGCGTAGCGCAAGACGGCCTCCGAACCGAAGCGCACGCGAAAGTGCTCGTTGCGAAACAATAGCGGATCCGAGGCTTCGTACACGCTCCCGCTGACGACGACGCCGCTCGTCGCCGCCCACGCAACACGATCGTTATGCCCGAGAATGACGCCCGGCGTTCCCGCGAGCGCGGCACCGGCGACGTGAAAGCCCGGAGCGAGCAAGTCGACGAGATACCAGACGCCCGGGATGCGAATCGTAAGATGCGGATCGTTCGCAAGCAGCGCGTGCCCATCGCTCGAACGCGCGGCACCCGCCGCCCATTCGTTGCTTCCTTTGAATTTCGCGAACCGATGCAGCGCGGCGTCGGCCGCGAGTGCGGCCTGCGGCAACGCAGCAAGGGGCGGAAGCTTTGCTGGATTGCCGCCCACGAGCGGAACGTCGTAGCGCGCGTCGCTGATCGAATAGAGGCCGCTTGCCGCCGAAGATCCGAAGCGCCGGTACACGCGGTCGCGCTCGATCACGTCGTCCCACGGATCGGTGAGATCGAGCACCGTCGCGAAGCCGACAGCGAGCGAATCTTCCGGTCGCCACTGTTCCGGGCGCAGGAACAACAGCCGATATTCGACCGGAAGCGGTTCGCGCTGCATCGCTGCATTGATTCCGGCCGCGAACGCGTCCAGTTCTTCTCGCTCGCGTGGCAACAGCCGCCGGTATTGCGTGTCGATCACGCGTCGGATATCGAACGCGCGAGCGCGTTCGTCCGATGCGAGTGCCGCGGAGCCAAACCATTCCGTAAGCCGGCCGTAAACGAAATGCCGTATCAGGTCGATCTGAAAGAGCCGGTCGGCGCCTTCAAGATACCCCTGTGCGACCATGAGATCGCGCACGGATTGCCCGCGAACGTGCGGAATGCCGCGATCGTCGCGCAGTACCACGACCGGCGCACGGACGGGAAGGCCGGTCAGCGTGCCGTCCAGATGCGCCTCGGCACGCCAGCCCGCGCCGATATAGGCCGCCAGCGCCCCGGCAGCAACGACGACGATTCCGAGCGCAATGAGAATCGCGCGCGCAAGAAGACGCAGCACGGAGAACGCGCTTTGGCGGAGAAGGACCCGCACCCTGGGCGCGTTTCGGAGGGCATTCGTGAGCAGAACTGCACACCGTCTTTTCGCTGCTGTCGCGATCTTGGCGGCGTTCGCCATCGTGCCGCGCGCCGCGTTGCCGCAATCGCGAGTGGGCGACTCGCCGCAGAATCCGCTGACTATCGCGTATAACGGCGGCGCAACCACACTCGACCCCATCATGCGCGCCGAAAACACGACGTTCGCGTGGCAACGGCACATCTTCGACACGATCACGATTCAGGATCCCAACACGGGGCAACCGCTGCCGCACATCGCCACGAGCTGGAAGATCGTCGGCCAGAACCGCTGGCGACTCGAGCTGCGCAAAGGCGTGAAATTCCAAAATGGCCGAGCGATGACGTCGCAAGACGTCGCCGACTCGATCATGGATACGGCAACGAATCCGAAGGCGCAGCTTCGTTATTACCTCGTTTCGGTGTCAAAAGTCGAGCCTGCGGGACCGAACGCGGTCCTCATCATTACGAAAGAGTCGAACCCGCTGCTGCCGCTGGATTTGGCGAACGTGCCGGTGATGCCGGAGCTCGAGATCAAGCGCGACGGACGTGCATTTCTCGACACGCACCCGATCGGCACCGGAGCCTATGAGTTCGTGAACTGGCTCGCGCAGGATCATCTCGTCCTGAAAAGCTGGGACGGTTATTGGGGCACGAAACCGGCGTTCGCCAACGTGAAGCTCGAGAACATTCCGAACGGTGCGACGCGCCTCGCCGCGTTGCTTTCCGGTCAGATCCAAGTCGCCGAAAAAATCGATCCGCAAGATTTTCCACGTGTCAAAAGCAGCGGAACGAACTACATCACCGCTGTTGGCGGCGTGAGAGTGATCTATCTCGCGATGGACTCCTGGCGCAAAACCGACACACCAGGAGTTCCCGGCGGAAAGAATCCGTTCATGGATCCGCGCGTGCGCAAAGCCGTTTATCAAGCAATCGACGTCAACGCGATTCGCGACAAGATCTTTAGCGGTGCGGCGGTACCGGCGACGCAGTGGCTCGGCTCGACGCTCGAAGAGCACGACCCGTCGCTCAAACGATTCCCGTACGACCCCGCCGCCTCAAAGAAACTCTTAGCCGAAGCCGGCTATCCCGACGGTTTTACCGTTCGGCTCGACGCTCCGAACGATCGCTATCTCGACGACGCGCTCGTCGCGCAGGCCGTCGGCGGCATGCTGCAAGCCGTCGGCATCAAAGTGCAGGTCAACGCCGAAACGAAAGCCGTCTTCTTCCCGCAACTCGATAAGGGCGACTTCTCGTTGTATCTCTCGGGCTGGGGACCGAACGATCCGATCAGCAACTGGAACGCGGTCTTTCATTGCAGAGATCAGGCCAAGGGTTTCGGCATTCCGGCAAACCGCGAACATTACTGTAATCCCAAGGCTGACGAGATCATGGAGCGCGCCTCCGGTATCTTCGATCCCAAGTTTCGCGTCCCGGTCGAACGGCGAGCGTACGTCATCGCCGATCGTCA
The DNA here is from genome assembly GCA_050733775.1 of Vulcanimicrobiaceae bacterium. GTDB lineage: Bacteria > Vulcanimicrobiota > Vulcanimicrobiia > Vulcanimicrobiales > Vulcanimicrobiaceae > JAFAMS01. Next base: position 498 of record JBOHTT010000058.1, on the reverse strand, counting down.
CGACATCGCCTACGTTCCGCTTTATTGGGAAGACGTCATCGCCGGCGTGAACGACCACATCAACTGGCGGTCGCGTCCGGCGGATGAACTGATCCTTGCGTGGATGATGACGCGTAAGTGAACGGCGCTCCTTGGCGCAGTACGTCCTAACCCGCTTTCTCCAAGCGATCGTCGCGATGTTCGTCGTCGTGACGATCGTTTTCGTCCTGCTGCACGCAACCGGCGATCCCATTTCGGTGCTCGCACCGGAAACGATGAATGCGCAAGAACGCGCCGAGCTCGCGCATTCATTAGGTCTCGATCTGCCGCTGAGCGCGCAGTACCTGCACTTCTTCGCCAACGTCGTGCACGGCGATATGGGCGTGTCGTTCTACACCAATCAGCCTGCCATGCATCTCGTCCTCCAGCGTCTCGGCGTCACGGTCGAGCTGGTACTCTGGGCCATGGCGATTGCCGTCGCGTTTGGGATTCCATTCGGAATCCTCTCGGCCTTACGCC
>JBOHTT010000057.1:0-9298 GCA_050733775.1 Vulcanimicrobiaceae bacterium | reverse complement strand
GGCGGCATCATCGGCATCGATCCGCGCAACGGCGACGTCATCTATCGAAAGTACGTGAAGTCCATCGCATCGATGGTCGGCCTGTTGCCGTTGCCCGGCGATCTCGTCGCAACGACGGGGCTCTTTCCCAATCGCGTGTTTGCAATTCACCCGCAAAACGGCGAGCTGGCCTGGGAGTACGACCTCTCGGACAACGATTCGGGAATCGGCGATTGCCCACCGGTTTCCGACGGTACGCGCGTTTTCGGCGACTATATTGCGCCGCCCGATCCAAAACAAGAAGCCGGCGTCGGCGTGCCTGGAGTCGAGCGCGTCTACGCGCTCGACGCGCGCACCGGAAAGCGGCTTTGGGATATCGGCCTCGAGCAGGGGGTGGTCCCACCGCGTAACGAGTCGGCGATTCCGCTCGTGGTCGATAAGACGCTCTATGTCGGTAGCGCAATCACGCCCTACATGCACGCGATCGATGTCGATACTGGCCGAGTGCTGTGGAGCACCAAAGTTGACGGCACGGTTCTCGGCGGCGTCGTCGAGCGCGACGGCCGGATTTATTTCGGCGACAACGGTGGAACGCTCTGGGCGCTCGATGCGAAGAGCGGCAACGTCGTCGGCAAACTCGCGACGCCCAACGGCTTCAACGTCGGCTCACCGGTCATCGTCGGCAAATCGCTGGTCATCGGCAGCAAATCCGGCACGATCTACGCGATGCCGCTCCGCCGCATCCTCGCGCAGCGCTAACGCGGAGGGGTTTGCACTCCTTTAGCCATAGGGTCTCGCGGGATGAAGAAACTGATCGTGTTCGATCTCGACGGTACGCTCGCCGAAAGCAAATCGGCATTGGACACCGAGATGGCGAAGCTGTTGCGCGATTTGCTCGGTGTGGCAAAAGTCGCAATCATTTCGGGTGGCGACATGCCGCAATTTGAAAAGCAAGTCGTCGGTTATCTTCCAAAGAGCGATAGTCTCGATAATCTCTTGCTGCTGCCGACCTGCGGCACGAAATTTTTCCAGTACAACGGCGACTGGCACAAACTGTACTCCGAAGATCTGTCGGATGCACAGAAGAAGCGCATCGTCGCCGAGCTGGAAAGCGCAATAAACGCTACGGGATTTCAACCCAAGGAAACCTGGGGCGAGCGCATCGAGGATCGCGGCAGCCAAATCACCTACTCGGCGCTCGGTCAAGAGGCGCCGTTAGAAGCGAAGAAAACGTGGGATCCGGATTTCGCAAAACGCAAGAAAATTCAGGAAATCCTGGATCGCACGCTCTCGGATTTTTCGGTGCGCCTCGGCGGTACGACATCGATCGACGTGACGCTGCCCGGAATCGATAAAGCCTACGGCATAAGAAAACTGCGCGACGTGCTGAAGATTCCGATTTCAGAGATGCTTTTCGTCGGCGATGCGCTCTTTCCGGGCGGAAACGACTATCCGGCGCGCGAGGCCGGCACCGATTGCGTGCAAGTCCGCGATCCCGAGGAAACGAAACGCGTGATCGAGACGCTCGTTGCGTGTCTGCGCTAGTGTCGTGCTCCGGAAGTTCGGTGTATAACGTCGGGAGCGCCGGAGCGCGGCAGCGAGGCGCGAGGAGTGAGCATAGCCGTAGCTCTGTGAGCGACGAGCAACAAAGCTGGCGCGCATCCGCCGCCGCGACCCGAAGGGCTAGCCGTCTGGCGGTCTGGAACTTCGTCGCTCTTCGCTCGCAAAGCGCTGCTTTTGTCGCTCATCGCTCCTTGCCCGAGTTCCGCCATACGGCTAGCGTTATGCATCGAACTTCCGGAGCACGGCACTAACGGCGACGCCGCTGGAGACGCGCGACTTCTTGTTTCGGCATCGATTGGGCGATAGGAATTTGCGGAGCCGGCAACGAGGATACTTGCCTTTGGACCTCGCGTAAAGCCGCAGCAGTACCCGGCAGTGCCGGAATGCTCGGATCCGGCGGTTGCCCGAACCCGAATGCCGCCGTAAGATCGCCGCACGTTTCGCGGCGCCACTTCGTGAGGTACGGAATCTCGACGCCGAACCGCGCTTCGATGAACCGCAGCGTCGAGGTGTGATCGAACGTGCTGCCGCACACGTATCCGCCGCGCGAAAACGGCGAGATCGCGAGACACGGTACCCGGAAGCCGAGCCCGATCGGCAAATCGTGGACGAATTCTCCGGACGTGCCGGGCGGCGGCGTGGGCGGCACGACGTGATCGAAGAGACCGTCGTTCTCGTCGTACACGATGATGAAGGCCGTTCGCGACCACACGCGCGGATTCGACCAGAATGCTTCGAGAATTTGGCGCACGTAATCTTCGCCGGCTGCAGGCAGCATGTCCGGATGCTCGCAGGCGCCGTACGGCGGAATGATCCACGTGACTTGCGGCAGATTGCCCGTACGAATATCTCGCAGCAGCGTTGGAAGCCCGCGCTCTTTCACCGCGTTTTCGTACAGCTCGGATGTCTTCGAAAGATTTTCAAACGCCGCAAAATGCAAGATCCCTTCGAGACCGACCGGATATTCGGGATCGATTTCCTGGCGATAGATGCGCCAGCTGACGCCGGCTCTTTGCAACCGCTGCGGATAGGTCTCCCAAAGGAAGCCATGGCCGCGGTTGTCGACAATCGGGCCGCCGTATTTGCCGGCCGCGTCGATCGATGCGGTCATCCAGTAATAGCGATTCGGAAACGTCGGGCCGAGCACCGAGCAGTGGTACGAATCGCAAATCGTAAACGCGTCGGCAAGCGCGTAATAGAACGGCAGATCGTCGCGCGTATAGTAGCCCATCGTCAGCGGCCCGCTCTTACCGTTGCTGCGCCGGTGCGCGGTCACCCAGCCGTCGAGCCGGCCCGTATCCCACGAATCGTGCAGGATGCTCCAGGCGTGACTGAGGTCGTGCAATCGCTGCGCGCTCGTCGTTTTCGTATCGAGATGGAAGGGCAAGACGTAGCCGGCGGGCGACGCGGGGTCCGGCTGATAGAATACCGGACGTCCGCCCGCGAGCAGAGGCACGTGCGCATCGTCGAAGCCGCGGACGCCCGAGAGCGTGCCAAAGTAATGATCGAACGAGCGGTTTTCTTGCATCAGGAGTACGATGTGATCGATATCCGTCAGCTTCGCCGGCGCCGGCTGCGCGAAGGCCGGACGAACCAGCGCGGCCGCGCCGGATGCGAGAAATCCCACTCGCGATAATGTGCGCATTACGATGACGTTCGACGAAGGCGCCGCGAACCTATTGCGAGGAGACGGAACCTTATGAAGAGATTATTTGCGGCGGCCGCCGTTCTGCTGTTCGCGTGCACGGCGGCAGGCGCGAGCGCGCAGCCACGAGCCGGAACGCTCCTCGTCGTGCCGTTCGGCGACGTGAGCGCGCACAGTGGAAAGATGCCGTCGCCGACCGCGTACTTGATCTCGCAGCTCGGTGCGTCGCACGTGAACGTGCTGCAATCGGAGCCGATCGACCCAATCGTCGCCGTGACGGAGGCCGGCGATCTTTGCACGCAGCGCGCCGCTTCAGGCGTCGTCGTCGGCGTCCTGGATCTCACGCAACAGTCGAAGATCGAGCTGCCGATCGGCGTTGCCGGGGTTTTCTTCGGCAACGCGAGCACGGGCACGCAGAATGCCGTTGGAGTAACGACCGGACTGGTCGGCGTCTCGGGCGTCCTGAAGCGAACTGCGATTCAGGCCCGGCTCAAGCTCTACGTGATCGATTGCAGCGGCAAGATGCGCTGGAGCTCGACGACGTCTGCGAGCAAGCTGCACGAGGGGAATAACGTCGGCGCGGGTTTTACGCAAGTCGTCCATCGCGCGATCGACGAAGCCGTCGAGAAGCTCACGCAAGCGAACGTTCAATGAGGCGGAGTGCGTTGTCGTGCACAATTTTTTGTAACGCGCCGTCGCTGAGACGGAGCGACCGCAGCGCCGTGATTTCGCCGTCGTAGTCGTAGCCGATGTTCGGGTAGTCGGTGCCGTAGAGCACGCGTCCGGCATGCCGTTCGAGATCGTCCAGGTTGACGGTGGCTTTCATCGGCGACTCCGCGGCGAAACCCATCGTCGTATCGAGATACAGATTGGGATAGCGCGGCATCAGCGCAAAGTAGGCGGCTGCGTCCGGATAACCCATGTGTGCGACTACGAACGGCAGCTGCGGATGCCGCTCGAGCACGCGCTCGACACGATCCCGCGCGGCCGGGTCGGTTCGCCACGGCGTCGGGCCGACGTGCACGAGCACGAAACCGCGCGGTTCGAGCGTTCGAAAAACCGGCGTCAGCCGTTCGTCGTCGAGGTTCAATTTTTGCACGTCTTCGTGCAGCTTGAGGCCGATGCAACCGTCGGCGAGCGCGTAACGAAGATCGTCGAGATATTCGGGATCGTCGGGGTGGACCGTCGCGAGCGGCAGACCGTAGCCGTCGAGTTCGCGCGACGTTTGCGCGAGCCATGTGTTAAGCGACCGCGCGATCCCCGGACGATGGGCGTAGCTGCAGAAGACGAATCGTTCGACGCCGTGCGCGCGCAATGCCGCGGCGACGTCCGCCGGCTCAGTTGGGTGCGTCAGCCGCCAGGAGCTGCGCTCCGCGAACCATCTGCGGATCGCGGCAAAGAGCCGCGGCGGATGGAGGTGCGCGTGGACGTCAATTACCACCAGTTACCGGTTTTGTAGACGGTCGACGGTCCGTTGTCGATCGGCTTACCGGTTTGGTGTACTTCCGAGACGGTGCGGTTCGGATACTCTGCCCAAACGTCGCCGGCCGGTCCCTTCGCGATCGTTTTCTTGACCGTGCCGTCCGCGAGCCGCTCGTATCTGAACGAGCACACGAACTTCCCGTTCATCTGAAGATCCGCTTTGCTAAGCATACGCTTGGCGTCGTAGCTGAAGCCGACTTGTTCCGTCGTCTTGTCTTTGAAATGATACGAACGGGCGCGCTCCAAGCCGTCTCCCCACGTCTCAATGCCGTAAATGCTTCCGTCGCTGGGGTCGACGAGGTCGATGCGCGTCATGTCGCCCGTCGCGTCGCGCGTGTACCGTTTGTCGATGACGAGCTTACCGTCTTCAAACTGCTTTTCCGACAGTGAGAGGCCCGTGGTCGCGTCGTACTCTTGTTCCGAATAGTCGCCGCCGGTGTCGCCATACGAATAGGATCGATTCCGCACGATGATGCCGGCATCCGAATAATAGTCGAGGCCGCGGCTCGTCGACGAGCCGTCCGGCGTGTATTCTTCGTATTCGATTTTGTTTGGCGAATACGTGTACAGCGTGTAGCTCGTCAAGGCGCCTTTTGCCGTCTTATAATCGGCGCGCGCGATCTGTCCGCTAGCGGGATCGCGTTGAAAGATCGCGATGGAGCTCAGCTCCGCGCCACGGTAAAACCGGTACCCTGACGACAATTGCGCGTTGTTCTTGTATTGGTAGACGGTTTCGGTCAGTTTCTTTCCGTCGCGGAAGTACTGCAGGCGTTGCACGCGTCCGCGTGCATCGGTCTCGACGCGGCGCACTGCGCCCTTGACGTTTGACGACGCGACGATGCCCGTATATTTCGGGGGACCGGGCTTATACGTGCTGATGGAGTACCGATAGAAGTGCACGTCCGCGCGCGCGACTTGCGGAACGAGAACCGCTGCCATCGCCAAGACAACGGCAAGAAATCCGTGCTGAAAAGAACGCATCGTCAAACGCCTCCTGACGCTGACTAGGTTCGTGGACCCCGCTCGACGATCTTTCCGAGAGTTTGGATGACGATGAGTGCGATAATCGTCACGACGATCGCGTAGAGCAGCTCCGCCCAGACGCCGGCCCCCGGCTTCAAGAAGAGCGCAATCAGATCGGTGATGAACTTATTCCACGCGAGGGCCGCTATGAGCCCGAAAGCGGCCGTCGCGAGCGCGATCATCGTGCCCAGATAGGTCGGCTTGACTTCCACGGCTATTCTCCTTCTGAGAGGTTAATTGTTCATGCAGAGGTCCTTTGCCCTTCGCATATTGGGAAGCGCCGCGCTTGCCGCGGCGATCGCCGTGACATCCTTTAGTTTGGGTCGCGCGTCCGAAAGCGCGAAATTCGACGCGACCTTCTGGGCCGGGCTCAGCGACGACGCGCGCTTGCGATTCGTGCAGGGCGTCACCGACGGCGCCTCGCTTGGTTTCGTGCAGGGCTATATCGACGGCGCGAACGCGGCGTTCGCAAAAGCCGATGAAGATATGGGAATCATCGATCAGACCAAAGACGTCATTCCGATGCCGCAGCTGGTCGAGGCGACGCGCAAGCGTCTCGAGACGCAGAAAGTCCAAGTCATGCGCGACATGCTCTCTTTGAAGACGACGCCACCGGTCTTTGCGGACACGTTCCAGACCTACATCGATTCGGTGTCGGCCTATTACCAGCGAAATCCCGCGAAAGCGAGCGATTCGCCCGCCGCGATCATGATGCACTGGAGCCAAAAGTGACGGCGGCTGGGTGAACGCGCTCCGCTGCTAGGCTGCCAACCAAAGCCCTCACACCCGCACCTTGGGTAAGAAAGCCCTCCACCGACACTCCCAGTCGGCAAGGAGTATGAAGAATGAACAATGCGGGTGCGTGGATCGGAATTGCGATCGCCGTCATCATCGTCATCGCAATTATTGCGGCGATAAGCCGCCGGCAACGAACGGAGCATTTGCAGAAGAAGTTTGGTCCGGAATACGAACGGCACGTGCGCACGATTGGGTCGCAATCCAAAGCGGAAAGCGAACTTCTCGCTCGCGAAGAGCGATATCGTAAGCTCAATATTCGGCCGCTCTCTCCGGAAGCGAGAACGCGTTATCTAAACGAGTGGCACGCGCTGCAGAGTGGCTTCGTCGACGACCCGCGAGTCGCAATCGGACAGGCCGATCAAGTGATCGAGCGTGTCATGCGCGATCGCGGCTATCCCATCGGCGACTTCAATCGTCAAACCGAAGACCTTTCGGTAGAGCACTCCGACGTGCTGGGAGACTACCGCGTCGCACATGCCATCGCGCAAAGAAGCGCTGCCGGAACGATCTCCACTGAAGAGATGCGCAAGGCCGTCGTCGCGTATCGCGAGCTGTTCGAGCGCCTCGTCAATCCCACATCACCGACGACCACAACCACCACTTCGAAGGAGATAAAACGTGAACGAACGTCCTGATGTAGCCGACGCTACCGAAACCGTTCCGACGATTTCGCGCGACAGCTCGACCGAAAATAAAGAAGACGTCGCTCTCCTTCCGGAGAGCATGCTTGGGGATCTTCGTCAGCGATGGGATGACGTTCAAGCCGGGTTCGTCGACGATCCGAAGAGCTCGGTCGAAAAAGCGGACGAGCTCGTCGAAGACGCTGTCCGCCGCCTGACGCAGAGCTTCGCGCGGGAGCGGGCCAACCTCGAAGCGACGTGGAGTCGCGGCGAACAAGCGTCGACCGAGGATTTGCGCGTGGCGCTGCAACGCTATCGCTCGTTCTTCAATCGTTTGCTTTCGACGTAGGGTCCGCGGCCGTGTAAGCGGAACCGGCCGCCTTGGACTATGTACGATCCGTTTAAGCGCGGTCGGTTTTCCGCCGGAGTACGAACGCTCGAGTTGCACGATCGCACCCGCAACGTGCAAACGAAAGCCGAATTGTGGTACCCTGCCGCCGCCTCGCATTTCGGTCAAGACTACTCAGCCGAGAAGGCCGACATCTACACGCTCGATGGCATTAGCCAGTCGCGACTGCAGGAAGCGGTCCGCGACGCGAATGCAGAGCCGGGGCCGCATCCCCTGATCGTGTATTCGCACGGAACGTCGCGATGGCAACGGCTATCTGCCACGTTCCTTTGCTCGCATCTCGCGAGCAACGGCTACGTCGTCGCGGCAATCGATCATTACGAGACGACGGGAACCGGCCTGAAAAACGACGACGTGGCGAAAAACCGGCCTGCCGACATTACGTTTTTGCTGAACTGGGTGCTCGCCGATTATGCGACGGGCGACATTCACTTGGAACCGTCGCGCATCGGTGCGATCGGCTACAGCCTCGGCGGCTGGACGGTGCTGAGGGCGCTGGAAGCCGAGCCGCGGATTCGTGCGGCCGTCGTGCACGCGCCTGCCGGCGACAAGGATGCGCGTCCGGGCGTGTTCTCCGGAAGCCTCACGTTTAAATGGAAGCGCGAGATTCCGGTTTTGTTTTTGGTCGCGGAGAACGACACGATGACGCCATACGTCGGTCAGCAGCGTCTTTTCAAACGCGTTCCCTCTCCCAAACGAGCGGTCGTGTTGCGCAAGGCCGACCACATGCACTTCATCGATGCAGTCGAAGAAGAGCACGAATTCGTTCGCACGCTGCTTTGGCCGAAAGAAATGAGCTGGGTCTCAGAGGAAATGCATCCGGTGGAGCATTTGTGTCCCGGAGAGAAAGCTCAAACGTTCACGGCCGGCCTCACGCGGGCGTTTCTCGACGCAAATCTCCTATGGAAGGACGACGCGCGTCACTGGTTCGGCGACGGCGTTCGCGAGAAGCTCTTGGCTTTAGGAATCGACGCGATCGGTTCGGGCTAGTGTGAGGTAACGTGCCGTCCCGTGCTCGGTGAGTTACGCTGCACGTTCTTTGCTTTCACGAACGCGTAGGCGTGAAGCACGACGACGACAACTGCCCAGAACACCGCGATACCGATAGCCCAATTCGGCATGCCGTACGTACTGTTGTCGGGGACGGAGACAGTCGCGAGCAAGTTCATCATAGTGCATATATACCGCAATCGCGCGGACGCACGGCCGGCAAGTCAGGCGAGCCGCCGCCGGAGCCGAAAGGACGCAAGTGCGTTGGCGGCGCCCCCAGTGATGGGCATAGAGGCACATCCGTGAAGGAGGGCCTCATGGCAAGAGATCGAGACGACGCGGACCGCAATATAGAAAAGACGAAAGAGATCGGCACGGGCGTCAAAGGCGACGCGCGATCCTATACCGGCGGCAATCGCGTTGAGAATCAATTCCCAGACAAGACCACCGAGAATTTCCGGCGCGAAGAACGACACGCCAAAAAAGACGACAAAGAGCCTAAAGACGGCACGTGGGAAAGCGCGAAAGAATACTTCGACCCGGATAGCAAATAAAATCAGAAAGCCTCGACATCACGTCGAGGCTTTCACTTTTGCTACCGCACTTGCGCGGACGGCGAGCAGGCGACCAAGAGCACCCCTAGAACGGGCCGCAAAGGAGGCGCTTTTTCATGAGATATCTTTTAGCGGTCCTCGTTCTAACGGCGTTGCCGTTTGCGTTCGGCGTCGCTTCGACTGCAGCAGCCGAACCGCGGCAAGTTGCGATCAGCGCCACGACGCCGCCGCTTCC
>JBOHTT010000056.1:0-7211 GCA_050733775.1 Vulcanimicrobiaceae bacterium | reverse complement strand
GGCAACCCCGCACCGACGAGTTGATCTTCTGCAAGGACATCAAGTGGGCAAAGTGAGGACCTAAGAGAATAAACAGACGGTAATGGCCACGTTCTTGGTTAGAAGGCTCTTCGGAGCCGTGCTCGTGCTCTTCGGTGTGGCCGTTACCGTCTTTATCATTTTGCACCTGACCGGCGATCCGGCGCTGGTCATGCTGCCACCGGAAGCGTCGAAGCAAGACATCGCGACTTTCCGGCACGAGTACGGCTTCGACCAGCCCGTGCTGGTGCAATTCGGGAACTTCGCGGTTCATGCAGTACGCGGCGACTTCGGCAACTCGATTCGCCACGGCGATCCTGCGATGTCGGAAGCGTTGGGCCGCTTGCCGGCGACCGCCGAGCTGGCGTTTGCCGCGCTCGTGCTCGCTTGCGGCATCGCGATTCCCGCAGGCATCATTGCGTCCGCGAAACGCGAGAGCCCGTTTGATTACCTCATGCGCGGCGTCTCCCTTGTCGGTCAAGCCGCACCGGTGTATTGGCTCGGCATCATGCTGATTCTGATTTTCGGGGTGCAGCTCGGGTGGTTGCCGATCGCCGGTCGTGGAGGATGGAACCATCTCATTCTGCCGACGGTGACGCTCGGCGCGTTCACGATGGCAAGACTGATGCGTATCACGCGCTCGAGCATGCTGGACATCTCCCGCGTCGATTACGTGCGCACGGCGCTTGCCAAAGGGCTTACGCCGCTCGCAGTCACGCTCAAACACACGTTGCGCAACGCTTTGATTCCCATTGTGACGATCGTCGGACTGGAGCTTGGCAACCTGCTCTCCGGCGCCGTGATCACCGAAACGATCTTTTCATGGCCCGGCATCGGACGTCTCGGCGTGCAGGCCATTTACGATCGCGATTATCCCGTCGTCGAGGCGATCGTCATCCTCACTGCTGCAGCCTTCGTCGGTCTCAATCTCTTGGTCGACGTCTTATATGCTTCGCTCGACCCGCGCGTAACGTATCGATGAGAGAGACGGTCGGCGGAGCCTACCAGATCCAGCTCGCGCCGCAAATACCGGAAGGCGACGACGCCGTATTCGTCCAGCGGCGATATGCTGCGTTACGGCACTTCATCCGCAGCCGCGCTGCGAAATTCGGCGCGACGATTGTCGGACTTCTGCTCATCGCGGCGATTTTCGCGCCGTGGCTCGCGGCACACGATCCGACCTACCAAAATCTGGGCGTCGCAACGCTTCCGCCGTTTTGGATTCACGGCTCGCTTCCCGGCTATTGGCTTGGCACGGACGAGCTCGGCCGCGACATGCTGGCACGCATCATATACGGCGCACGTCTTTCGACGATGGTCGGCTTTTGCGTCGTGATCATCGGCAGCACGATCGGTGTCACCCTTGGACTGGTCGCCGGGTACGTCGGCGGCATCGTCGACGACGTCATCATGCGCATCGCGGACGTGCAGCTCGCGTTTCCGTACGTTCTCTTGGCGATCGCGGTGATCGGCGTCGTCGGTCCAAACCTCTATACGATCATCGCCGTCATCGGCATCACGTCGTGGGTGCAGTACGTCCGCGTCGTGCGCGCCGAGGTGATCGCGCTGCGCGAGCGCGAGTTCGTGCAGGCTGCGCGAGCCGTCGGCTGCAGCTCGTTTCGGATCATCTTCCAGCACGTGCTGCCGAACGTTACGTCCTCGGTCACCGTCATCGCGACCTTTGAGTTCGCTCGCGCAATCATCTTCGAGGCCGCGCTCTCGTTCCTCGGCCTCGGCGTTCCGCCGCAAGTTCCGTCATGGGGGAACATGCTCGCGGAGGGCCGTCAATATCTCGATACGGCGTGGTGGATGGGCACGTTCCCCGGCCTCGCGATCATGATCACGGTGATGGGCGTGAACGTGCTCGGCGACGGCTTACGCGACGCGTTCGACCCGCAGCTAAGGACCTAACCCCTTTGCGTTTGTCATCCCGAGCGTAGGCGCGAAGCGCCGTAGTCGAGGGACAGCCGTAATCTAGCCTGCCGGCAGTATCGTCGCACGTAATGCCCCGAAGTCAACTTCGGGCAACCCCTTTCGCGCGCAAACGCCCTTGATGACGAGCGTGTCGCCGTCTTCCAAGAACGTTCGGGTTTCGCCGTTGGGCAGCGATAGCGGTCGGGTTCCGCGCAACGTTGCCTCGAGGAGGCTACCGTAATTGCCGGGCTGGCTTCCGGAAACGGTGCCGGAGCCGAGCAGATCGCCGGGCCGCACGATCCCGCCGTTACTCGTGAGATGTGCGAGCTGCTGCGCGACGTTCCAGTACATCGTGAGAAAATTTACGCGCGCAATCTGTTCCGGTTCGTCCCACGATTTTCGCATGCCGAGGGTTTGCAAGCTTGCGGTGAGCTGAATGTCGAACGCCCACGGCTCCCGGACGCGCAAGTACGGCAACGGTGGCGGATCTTGCGCGCGGTTTTGGACGCGATAGGGCTCGAGCGCATCGAGCGTCACCACCCACGGCGAGATCGTCGTCGCGAACGACTTGGAAAGAAAAGGCCCTAGCGGCTGCGCTTCCCATGCTTGCACGTCGCGCGCGCTCCAATCGCATAAGAGCACCGCGCCGAACAGATAACGGCCTGCGTCGTCCGGCGCGATCGGCGCGCCGTCGTTGCCCATCCCGACGATAAATCCCATTTCGAGCTCGAAATCGAGCTGCTGCGACGGTTCGTAACGCGGTGCCGGATCGGCTGCTTCCTTCACTTGGCCTTTGGGCCGGCGTATTTGACTCCCGATCGAAACGGTGCTCGAGCGCCCGTGATAACCGAGCGGCATCCAGCGATAGTTCGGCGAGAGCGGCTCGCCGCCGGGTCGAAAGATCTTTCCGACGTTCGTCGCGTGCTCGAGAGACGAATAGAAATCGACGTAGTCGCCGATCTCGATCGGAAGATGCATCGCCGCGTTCGCGGCCAGGACGACGGATTCGCGCGGAATGCGCCGCGCCTCGAACAGCTCTTGCAACGTCGCGTGCGTGCGTTGCCATACGTCGGGTCCTTGCGCGAGAAATGCATTCAGCGAGGGCGCCGAAAACGGCCCTTCGAGCAGACCGAAATCGCAGAGCACGGCCAGATCGACGATCGCATCTTCATATGCGACGCCGACGCGCGGACTGCGGTCCGGCGCGGAAAAGACTCCGTAGGGGAGATTGTCTATCTACCGAACTCCGGCGCTTCTTCGATCGTCGTGATGTGATCGGATTTGATCGTTTCGACGACGTCGCGTTCGCGTTTGTCGGCAGCAGGCGTCGTCACGCTGTAATGGCCGCCGTGGTGACGAAGACGTCCGGCGAGGACGCGCCCGTCGGCAAGGGTGACTCGCACCCACTGATCGAGCCACGGACGGACTTCTGATTCCGTCATGGGCGGCTCTACGGCGAAGCGCTTGCCGAATCCGTCAAGAAGAGATGGCCATGGAGAGCAGCGCGCCGTTTGCCGACCGGGCAGCGGCCGGACTGGAGCTTGCAACCCGCCTGCGCCGATACGCCGGCCGCGACGACGCAATCGTGCTGGCGATTCCGCGCGGGGGCGTTCCGGTGGGGTTCGAAATCGCGCGCACGCTGGGTCTCCCGCTCGACGTCGTGCTCGTTCGTAAACTCGGCGTACCGGGACGCGAAGAGCTTGCAATGGGTGCGCTCGCCACGACGGGTTACGCGCATATCGATCGGTGGATCGTCGACCGCTTGGAGATCAAGCAGCCCGAAATCGACTCGGTGCTCGCGCGCGAACGCCGCGAGCTCGAGCGTCGCGAACGGGCATATCGTGGCGACCGTCCACCACCACAGATTCGCGATCGCATCGTCATCTGCGTCGACGACGGCCTGGCAACCGGCGCCAGCATGCGCGTTGCCGTCGAAGCACTTCGGGAAGGGAAGCCGGCGAAGATCGTCGTTGCCGTGCCGGTGGCCGCGGCGCAAATTGCCTTAGAGATGCGCGCCTTTGCCGACGAAGTCGTCGTCGCGCGCATGCCGGATCGTTTCCGCGCCGTCAGCGTATGGTATCGGAATTTCTCGCAGACAACCGACGCCGAAGTTCGCGAGCTTCTCGCGCGCGCCGCTAGCTGAAAACCGTCAGGAAAGCCATCCAGACGCCCAGCGTCACGCAGACGAGCGAGATGCCGACAGCCAACACGTTACCGAGCATCGAGTTCACGCGATCGCCGAGGATGCGCCGGTCGTTCGCCATGATGAGCAGGAAGCCGAGGACGATCGGCAAGACGAACGCGTTGAAGGCTTCGACGTCGACGGTGATGCGCACCAGCGGTAAGTTCGGAATTAGCACGATGCCGGCCGCGACGAGCACGCAGCACGCGTACAAGCCGTAAAAACGCTTCGCTTCCATGCAGCTGTGATTGAGCGAGCACGGCCACTCGAACGCTTCGCCGAACGCCCACGCGGTGGCAAGCGAGATCACAAAAGCGCCGAGGAGCGACGCGCCCAGCAGCCCCGCGCCGAATGCGATGCCGGCGTAGCGTCCGATCAGCGGCACGAGCGCGAGCGCCGCGTGAGCGGCGTCGCTGACTTGCTGGTGATTCACGAAGAGGGTCGCGGCCGTCGTTACGACGATCGCGATCATGATGGCTTGGGTCGCAACGGCGCCGAGTGCCGTATCGAAGCGCGCGAAATTCAGCTCCGGAAGGCGAAGACGCTTATCGACGGTCGCGCTTTGCTGATAAAAGATCATCCACGGCATGATGACGGCACCGATATTGCCGGCAACCAGCAGCAGATAGTCGCGATTGCCCAATGGCTGCGAGCCGAAGATGCCTTCTCGAATGACGGTGCCGAATTGCGGATGCGCGGCAAAGGCAGCCGGGATGAACAGGAGCTCCAGCAGGCAGAGTGCGAGCGCCGCATACTCGGCGCGCTTATAGCTTGCCGTGAATACGACGCCGAGAAGCATAACCGCGGAGACGATCACCATCGGTGCGACGGGTAATCCGAAGATCAACGCAACGCCGGCGATACCGATGAATTCGGTGACGAGGCCGGCGACGTTCGTGATGAGCATGGTCGTCAGCGACAGCGTTGCCCAGCCGAGTCCGTAGCGCTGGCGGATCAATGCGGCGTGACCTTTGCCGCTGAAGATGCCGAGACGCACCGTCATCTCTTGCACGACGAAGAGCGGCACGATGAGGAGCAGCTGCAAGAGGACGAGCTTCATGCCGAACTGCGCACCGGACGTCGCGGCGGTCGTGATGCTGCCGGCCTCGGTGTCGGCGAAGGCGACGACCAGGCCAGGCCCGCAGGCGAGCAGGTACTTGGCAGCCGTGCCGGCGAGCCGCCGCAGCCGCTCCGAGCCGTCCGGCGGCGTGGCAATACCGGGCTCTACCGTTCTTACAGCACGGTCGCCGAC
The DNA here is from genome assembly GCA_050733775.1 of Vulcanimicrobiaceae bacterium. Lineage (GTDB taxonomy): Bacteria > Vulcanimicrobiota > Vulcanimicrobiia > Vulcanimicrobiales > Vulcanimicrobiaceae > JAFAMS01. The sequence continues at coordinate 1,845 of JBOHTT010000056.1, read as the reverse complement.
TAAGGGGCGCTTGGGCCGGGAAGTACTCGCCACGACTCCTCGTAAGGTACGACGACGGGGCGTATTAGGTTATCCTAATTCCCACCCCTCTCGCAAGCCCTTATGTCATCCCGAGCGTAGCCACCCTATTTGTCATCCCGAGCGAAGGCACCCTATTTGTCATCCCGAGCGTAGCCGCACGCAGTGCGGCGTAGTCGAGGGACAGCGAGGCAGCTCAAGGGATACGGCAATCAAGCCCCCTGGAAGCGGGCGGGTAAACTGCGTTATGCAACAAGCACCAAATGTGCTCGGGGAATCGGTGCAGCAGGCCACGACGTGGCTGCGCGAGATCAGCGACGAGTTGGGTGGTTGGATGCCCGACGATTATTCGCTCGTGGCGCTTCGCTCCGCACTGCACGCATTACGCGACCAGTTGAGCGTCGAGCAAAGCGCGCACCTCGCGGCGCAGCTCCCCGTTATCGTACGCGGCATCTACTTCGCGGATTGGGCTCCGAGCCGTACTCCGGCGCGCGAACACAGTGAAGCCGCGTTCTTCCACCGCGTCATGGACGCATTTCGCGGTAAGCACCGTCAACCGGATCCGAAATACACCCTGCAGGCAGTCTATGCGGTTCTGCACCGCCACATCTCTCCGGGCGAGAGCGAGAAGATCTACGGCGTATTATCCGAGGAACTCAAACGCCTTTGGCCGGCGCACACGAACTTCACGCAGGTTTGGTAACGATGACCGTCGCGCCTGACTTCGAGCTTCCGGACTCGACCGGAACGCCGCGGCGTCTCTCGCAATTGGCTGCTGCAAGTCCGCTCGTTCTTCTCTTTTATCGTGGCCAATGGTGACCGTTCTGTCTTCGCCAGTTGGCGGAGTACCGCGACGCATACTCGCAGATCCGCGCCACGGGTGCCGACGTTGTCGCGATCTCCGTCGATACGCCGGCGCAGTCAGAGCGATTGCGCCGCGAGCGAAGGCTCCCGTTTACGATCCTCAGCGATACGGATCGGCGTGTCGTACGCGAATGGAACGTCTACAACCCTCGCGAGCACGGCGGCATCGCGAAGCCATCGGTCTTCATCGTCGAACCTGGTCTTCGCGTGCGGTTTAGCTCGATCGACAACGTCGCAAAGCGCGTCATGCCGGCCGATATTTTACCGGTTCTGCAGGACTCAGCCGCGCAGCAGCCGCGAAAGCAGACATATATGCCCCACTTAGACGACGTACTGCGCGCAATGCGTAATATGATAAAGCCTGCCTAATGGACGACAAACGTAAAGACGAACGCCGTCAACCGCTTTCGGATGCCGAGAAGATTCAGCTTGGCACGGTATTGCCGCAAGAACAACGCGAGAGCGATCGTCGCAACGAGCAACTTAAAAATGACGACGCGCCGATCGACGACGATATCGAAAAAGAATCGCAGTAGCAAGACAGTTTTTCAGTTAACAATTTGGTAAGGCCACCCATGTGGCACACGATTCATGCATCCTAGATGCAATGACGAATACCAATATGTTAACGCTCGTGCCGTTGGTACAAAAACCGGCACGAGAGCACGACGGCATTCCTGCAGCGCCGCGGAAGCGAAACACGAAAGCCGTCGGCATCGTGAGCGAGCTCGTGGCGATGGAGCGCTTTTCTCGTGCTGGCTATTTCCTTTATCTTCCGCTTGGCGACGCTGCACCGGCCGATCTCGTTCTTATCGACCGCAACGATCGTCTGTTCCGCATTCAAGTTAAAACTGGCCGCATCCGAAACGGAGCGGTCCTCTTTAGCTGCGTTTCGAATCACGGGCACCGAAAGCAGCCCCCGACACAATACGTCGGGCGGATTGATGCTTTTGCCGTCTATTG
>JBOHTT010000055.1:0-3528 GCA_050733775.1 Vulcanimicrobiaceae bacterium | reverse complement strand
TCATCCTTGGTACATCGACTTCGGCGAGAACTTCCCGACGTACAAGCCGAAGCTCGACCCGCACTTGACCGGCGACATCGTCAACAGTCCGGTCGATGACAAGGCTCTGATCCTTAACTACATCACGCCGCATGGCAAATGGCACATCCACTCGACGTACTACGACAATCTCCGCATGCTCACGCTCTCGCGCGGTATGGAACCGTGCTGGATCAACGACAAGGATGCGGCGAAGATCGGCATCGTCGACAATCAGTGGGTGGAAGTCTACAACGATAACGGCGTGATGGTCACGCGCGCTGCCGTAAGCGCGCGTGTGCAGCCCGGCACGTGCATGATCTATCACGCACCTGACCGGACAATCTCAATGCCCAAGTCACAAATACGCGGAGGCAGACGTGCTGGCGGGCACAACAGCCTCACTCGGACGCGTATCAACCCGGTTCAGCTAGCCGGCGGCTACGGGCAATGGACATACGGATTCAACTACTGGGGTCCAATAGGGATCTTTACTCGCGACACGCACGTTTGTGTGCGTGCCCTCGAAAAACTGGAGTGGTGACCATGGATATTCGTGCACAAGTATCAATGGTCTTCCACCTCGACAAGTGCATCGGTTGCCATACGTGCAGCATTGCCTGCAAGAACATCTGGACAGATCGTAAGGGCACCGAGTACATGTGGTGGAATAACGTGGAAACGAAGCCTGGTACCGGCTATCCGACCACGTGGGAAGACCAAGGGAAATACAAGGGCGGTTGGATCAAAGACGGCGACAAGCTGAAGCTGCGCCTGCAAGGCAAAGCGGAAACGCTTGGCAACATCTTCTTCAATCCGAACCTGCCGACGATCGACGACTACTACGAGCCGTGGACGTATCAGTATGACGAGCTCTTCAACGCTCCCGAAGGCGACGATCAGCCGACGGCGCGTCCGATCTCGCTCATCACCGGTAAGCCCATCGACATCGAGGCCGGCCCGAACTGGGACGACGACCTCGGCGGCTCGCCGGTCTACGCTCGTAACGATCCAAATCTCAAGCCTCTAACCGACGACGAGCGCGAGTCACTCAATGAAGTCGAGCGTCTCGTGTTCTTCTATCTGCCTCGCATCTGCAACCACTGCCTCAACCCGGCGTGCGTTGGTGCTTGCCCCTCCGGCGCGATCTACAAGCGCGGCGAGGACGGCATCGTTCTCATCAGCCAAGAGAAGTGCAGAGCCTGGCGTATGTGCGTCTCCGGCTGCCCGTACAAGAAAACCTATTACAATTGGGCGACGGGTAAGTCCGAGAAGTGCATCCTCTGCTATCCCCGCCTCGAGACGGGACAGGCTCCGGCTTGCTTCCACTCGTGCGTCGGCCGTATCCGGTATCTCGGACTCGTCCTGTACGATGCCGACCGGATCACGGAAGTAGCGTTGGCAGACGATCACGATCTCGTCAACGCCTATCGCAGCATCATCATGGATCCGTTCGACCCGCTCGTCATGGCGGCGGCGAAGCAGAACGGAATCACGGACCAGCAGCTCGCTGCAGCGCAGAACTCTCCATCATATAAATTTATGATTAAGTGGCAACTGGCGCTGCCGATCCATCCGGAATTCCGGACGGTCCCGATGCTGTGGTATGTTCCGCCGATGCTGCCCGTGCTCGGAAAGATGAAGAACGGGGTGTACGATAGCGCGGCGCCGGAAGGGCTGGGCGAAATGCTCAACTCGATGGACAAAGCGCGTATCCCCGTGGCTTACATCGCCAGCCTCTTTTCCGCCGGCAATGAGGAGATCATTCGGGAAGTCTACCGTAAGCAAATCGCCGTACGCCTCTACAAGCGTTCGCAGCGCGTGAAAGACATCAGCGCAGCGGATGCGGCCGAAGCGATGCGCCTCGGGAAGACGACTCCTGAAGAGTGCGAAGCGATCTTCAACCTCACGTCCTTGCCAACGATGGAAGAGCGTTTCGTGATCCCAGAGATGGGACGCGAAGAAGCGATCGAGCAAGTTCTCGATCCGTACACGCACAAACCGGCAGCCGGATTCGGATTCCGGACGGCGCCGGCGCGTCGATGGTAACAAGCCCCTTGGTAGTCCAAGAGTCGCGGGTGCTCGAGCTGTTTGCACAACTGCTCGAGTACCCGCACGCGGGCTTGGCGGGGACGGCACGCGAGTGCAGCGCGCTTATCGTGCAAGAAAACGCGGAAGCCGCAGCTCTGCTCGAACAGTTTGCAAAGTTCGTCGAGCGGAGTCCCTATAACATTCTCGAGGAAGTCTTCACGGCAACGTTCGATCTGAACGCCAACCGTCACCCGTATATCGGTTATCATCTGTTCGGTGAAGCGTACAAGCGCAGCGTATTCATGCTCGAGCTGCGCGATCGCTATCGCAAGTACGGATTCGATCACGGCGCCGAATTAGCGGATCACGTCTCCATAATACTGCGATTCATGTCGCTCTGTCCCGATCAGACCGTCGTCGGGGAGCTCGCCCGCGACGCAATTATAATCTCGCTCGATCCGATGATCCTTCCAGGCGAACTGGAACCGAACTTGGACGAAGGCGAGGAAGGCCCGCCGCCGATGTTCGACGTCGGCGACGACTACAGCCGCGTGCTTCGAGCGCTGAAGCTTATCCTGGAAGCGCGTTTCGGCGCGCCGTCGGAAATCGAAGTAATCCCTATTCCCGATCAGTCGCGTCTGGTCTCATAACCAGCGGAGGAAATCGATGTCGAACACGTTTCTCTGGATCGTTTGGCCCTATGTCGCGTTCACGATCTTCGTGAGCCTCGGTCTCTATCGTTACTTCAACGACCGCTTCTCGTTCTCGAGCCAGTCATCGCAATTTCTGGAGAACCGGCTTTCGTTCTGGGGATCGACGATGTGGCACTACGGGATCATATTGATCCTGATCCCACACACGCTGGCGTTCTGGTTTCCCGGCGCGTGGGGAGCTCTCATCGCCGACCAAACGCGTCTGTACGTCATGGAAGTGACGGGCTTGGCGCTCGCAGTCATGGCCTGTGTCGGGCTAGGAATCCTGATCGTCCGGCGCGTCTCCAACGTTCGCGCTACTGCGGTTACCACGACGCTGGACTGGGTGCTGCTCGCAGCCCTCGCATTCCAGGTCGTGATGGGATTCATCATCGCATTTTTCTTCCGCTGGGGCTCGGAGTGGTATCTCCACACCGCAGTGCCCTGGCTGTGGTCGCTTGCGACGTTTAATCCGCAAATTCAGTACGTTACGTCGCTACCGACGTTCGCGAAGCTGCACATGCTGAACGCGTTCTTCCTGCTCGCGCTCTTCCCGTTCACGCGTCTCGTGCACGTGGTGACGCTGCCGCTTCCGTACCTGTTGCGTCCGTACCAAGTCGTGATTTGGTACCGCAACCGCAAGGATGCGTACGCGCCGGCGCCGGGAGTTCCACAGCTCGGACCCGACGTTCCGTACGCGCAACGCGGAGTCTAATTGCGCGATGCTCGGGGCGACTGCCCGGACGCCGAAACAACGCGCGATCCGGCCGGTCGCCCCGGCTTCGCT
>JBOHTT010000054.1:0-11485 GCA_050733775.1 Vulcanimicrobiaceae bacterium | reverse complement strand
GCGTCTCTCCGCTGCGGCGTTCACGCATTTGGGAATGCGACAGCACGGCGCGGCCGGAGGCGAGCAGCACCAGCAGCGTTTGCTGTGATCGCGCGCCGGCGATTCTTGACGCTCGCGGCGGCTGCCGGCGGGCTCGCATTCGGGCGGCCGGCGGATGCAACGGGCGGACTGGACCCGGAGCTCGGAACGCCGCCGCCGCTCGTCGGCGTGCAACCCGACGCCGGTAATCCTGCGATTCGCGTCCTCTTGGCGTCCCGCGTGGACCCCCAGCGTGTCACGACGACGGGAAGTGCCGGCTTCGCCTACGCGGGCAAGACCTATCGCGGAGGCTTTTCGATCGTCGACGGGCCGGACCGCGTGCCGGCGCTCGTTGCGACCTTGCCGCTCGACGCATATCTGTACGGCGTCGTTCCGCTCGAAATCGGACGCCGCTGGCCGGACGGCGCGCTTCAGGCACAAGCGATCGTCGCTCGGACCTACGCGCTGGGGCACCGCCTGCGGAATCGTCCTTACGACGTCGTCGCCAACACCGCAGATCAGGTCTGGGGTGGAACCGCTGCGGAGAGCGCCGATACGAATGCGGCGGTCGACGCGACGGAAGGCCAATTCGTGACGTACTCGGGCGGTCTCGCCAGCGTGTTTTACTCCTCGTCTTGCGGCGGGCACACCGCCGACGCAGCCGGTTTATGGGGCGGCGTTGCGATCCCGTATCTGCGCGGGGTAGCCGACCCGTACTGCCTCAGCAGCTCGCCCGACGCGTATTGGTCCGCGACCCTAACCGTCGGCACCCTCGTATCGGCGCTGGGGGCGAGGGCACTGGCGCTCGGCCCACTGCGGGAAATTTCACTGGCGGATCCGGCGGCCGACGAGCGGCGTGCCCTTCGCCTAACCGGAACGAGCGGCGCGGCCGAATTCGCAAGCGGGACCGTGAGGGCGGCGGTCGGTCCGAGGGCGCTCCGAAGCGCTCTTTGGCGCAGTCTGAGCGTGGCGGGCGACCCGGCGCAGGCGGCTACCGTCCTTAGAATAGAAGGAAGCGGTCTAGGCCACGGCGTGGGTCTGTGTAAATGGGGCGCCCGGGTGATGGCGCAACAGGGCTGGTCGCCTTACGAGATCATCGGATTTTACTTTCCTGGGACGCTCATTACGCATGTCTGAGACCCCAACACCAGTCAACCCCGGCGAGACGGAGCGGAAGGCGGTGCGGTTGCGCCGCTATATTGATTTGGTCGTCGAAGACAAGCTGTCGTTCACGCTGCTGCGCGCCGTCGTTGCGGATATCTCGTCAGCCGGCATGCGCATCTTATGCGATCAATACTTGCCGCCAAAGACGAAGTATGTCTTCACGATGAAACAAGATCCGAATTTATCGGTGAAGGGCGAAGTCCGGTGGGTTCGGCCGTCCGCGCCGAACATGCATCAATGCGGCGTCCTCTTCATCAGCCTGACCGATGAAGAACGCGGGCGTCTCGACGATTTTCTCGTGATGGAACACGAGCGCTCGGTACTGGCGGGCACGCCGGCTGCAGCAACCGGTCAGCTTCGCGTTTCGCCCACGTCAACGCCTCCGGCCGGCGAGGCTCAAGCGGCAATCGTATAGATCGCACTCCGTCACAGCGCGATCTGTCTATCGCGCGAGCGTACGAATACGATCTTCCCGAGAATCTGATTGCGCGCGCACCGGCGGACCCGCGAGATGCTTCGCGCCTTTTGGTTTTGCACGGTGATGGTGCGATGGAACACCGGAAATTCTCTGAATTTCCATCGTTGCTCGAGCCCGGCGACTTGCTCGTTCTCAACGAGACACGCGTAATTCGTGCGCGACTGCGTGGAACGCGCGTTCCGGGCGGAGGATCTGCCGAGCTCTTGCTGCTGCACCCCGCAGACTCATTGGCGTACGATCCGACAGCACGACGATGGCACGCCCTCGTGCGTCCTGGACAGAAGCTGCGCGCGGGGCGGCGGATCACGATCGGAACCGACGCGGTCGTTACAATCGAGTCGACGCTCGAAGGTGGTGCGCGCGTCGTGCGTTTCGACGGAGCGCCGAGCGTTGGAGAATTGCTCGAGCGCTACGGCGAGGTTCCGTTGCCGCCATACATCGGTGAGGCAGGCCGGCCGTATGCCGAGCGGTATCAAACGGTCTTCGCGCGCGTTCCGGGCAGCGTCGCGGCACCGACGGCGTCGCTGCATTTTACGGAGCGAACCTTTGCCGATTTAGCCGCTCGAAACGTCGAGCTAGCGCGGATCGTGCTCGACGTCGGACTCGGAACCTTTCGTCCCATCGCCCGGGACAGGTTGGAAGAACATCCTATGCACGCCGAGCGCTTCGAAATACCGCAGGAGAGCGCTTCCGCCATCGCACGTGCGCGCGCCGAAGGCCGCAGGATCGTCGCCGCAGGCACGACGGTTGTCAGAGCGCTCGAAGCGGCCGCCACCGGCGAAGGACGGGTTCGTGCCGGAGCAGGCGAAACGAGTCTCTACATCACTCCGGGGTTCTGCTTCCGGGTTATCGATGCGATGCTGACGAATTTCCATCTGCCTCGATCGACGCTGCTTGTCCTCATCAGCGCCTTCGCCGGATACGATGCCGTGCGAAGCGCGTATGAAGAAGCGGTGAGATTGGGTTATCGATTCTTCTCGTTCGGCGACGCGATGTTCGTCGAGCGCGAAGGGAGACGGCCTCACGGATGAACGTTCTGGCAGCAGAAGCGGGCGTAACGCAAGACCTCCTGGCATTGCCGGTGGGAGTAACGCAGCATCGCGTGGCGCTGGCCTGGGCCGTCGCAGCCGCGGTCATCTTCGTCGCTGTTTTGCCGTTCGGCGGCCGTCCCGTCCACGCGGATATGCGCTGGCTGCTGTTTGCAGCATCGGCAAACTCCGCGATCGCACTTGGGGCCTTGATCACGTCCTACTTGCTATTCCGTCAGTTCTGGGCGCTCGGACGCTTGACGCTGCTGCTCTTAGCCGCCGCCTATTTCATGTACGCGCTCCTTTCTTTCGCGCAAGTCTGGGTCATACGGTGGCCGGATGAGGCGTACGCGATCGGCGGCGCGCAGGCAAGTCCGTGGCTGTGGTTGCTGCGGCATGGGATTTTCCCGTCACTCTTTCTCGCTGTGACGGTGGTGCGACCGCGCGCGATCATCGTCGCTCCGCAGCACCGCACGCCCTTTGGCTACGGTTTGGTCTTGTCCGGCATTTTTGCAGCGTCGGCAATGATGGCCGTGCTGATCGCCGCGCCTCAGCAGGTCCCGGTTCTCCTGGCGGGAGACGACTTCACGCCGCTGTACATCGCGCTCGCTGCCTTCGATTGGTGCCTCTGCTTAGCCGCGCTGGTCGCATATGCCGTTACCACCAAATTGCGCGGGATGGTCTACATTTGGCTCTCGGTGTCGCTATTTGCGTTTTTCGTAGACGCTTCTATGCGGTTGGTTTTTCCTCACCGCGGCAACGTCGGGGCGTGGGTCTCGTTGCTCGAAGGTGCCATCTCATCGTTTGCGCTCCTGTGGGTTCTGCTGCACGAATCGGAACGGTTGCAGCACGTCGTTGCGGAGCTACGCGATAGCGCCGTCGAGCTCGCGAAGCAGAAGAGCGAGGTCCTCTCGACGATGAGCCATGAGATACGTACGCCGGTCAACGCCATCATCGGCATGACGGATCTCTTGATGAATACGCCGCTCAATACGCAGCAGCGAGAATACGGCGACTCCTTACAGAGCGCGGGGGAAGCGCTCTTGGTGTTGATCGAGGACATTCTCGATCTCTCGAAGCTCGAGGCCGGCAAGTTGCAGCTCGATGCCGTCACCTTCGATCCTTGGGGCATCGTCGAGCAGAGCCTCGACTTGGTTGCAACGCAAGCAAACAAAAAGGGCATCGAGCTCGTTTCGGCCATCGATCCCGGTGTGCCGCGAGCGCTTTGCGGAGACGCACATCGCCTGCGCCAAATTTTATTGAATCTCGCGACGAATGCCGTGAAGTTCACCCAGCAAGGCAGCGTTTCGATCAAGGTTCATGTCGCAAGCGAACGGGGCGCGTCGATCGCACTGCGGTTTGAAGTCGTCGATACCGGTATCGGCATCTCACCGGAAGTACAATCGCATCTCTTCGCGCCGTTCACGCAAGCAGATCGCCGAACGAGCAGGCTCTTCGGAGGGACGGGACTAGGTCTCTCGATTTCGCGGAGGCTGGCGGTCTTGATGAAGGGCACGATGGGCCTCGACAGTCAGGAAGCCAAAGGCAGTACGTTTTGGATCGAGCTGCCGTTTTCGCGGCCGGCACGCGAGAGCAGCGGCGAAACGCCGACACGAGCGGTGCTGGAAGAAGCCCCGTCTTCGCGCGAGGACGAGCTGCCGCCGGCGGTGAGCACGAACGGCGCGGGCGCGCGTATTCTGCTGGTCGACGACCATCCGCCGAATCGAACCATCGTCCTTCAGCAATTGCGCCGTCTTGGCTACGTGGCCGATGTGGCCGGCGACGGGCGTGAAGCGCTCGACGCGGTACGGATGTCGCGATACGACCTCGTGTTGATGGATTGCGTCATGCCTGAAGTCGACGGTTTCGAAGCGACCCGCCAAATTCGAGCATCGGAAGAGCGCTCCGCAGGCCACGTAGCCATCGTGGCGATGACCGCGAATGCAATGGAGGGCGATCGTGAAGCGTGCTTGCGCGCCGGCATGGACGATTACATCGCGAAGCCGGTCCGCATCGCGCAGCTGCGAAGAATCGTCGAACGGTACGTCGGCTTGGTCGTGTCGTGACGGCGTTCGACCCCGCGCTTGCAGAAGAAGCCTTCGAAGACGATCTCGAAGGCCTCGCGGCGTTCGTTCAGTCGGTGATCTCGTCACTCGAATCCGGCGTTACGCGCGTTCGCGATGCGATTTCCACCGGGGATGCCACGACCGTGCGCGCGGCAGCGCATGCCGTGAAAGGCTCCAGCAGCCACCTTGGGGCGACCGAAGTCAGCAAACAGGCAGCGATCATCGAAGACGCGGCGCGCGAAGGACGCGTCGAGCGCATGGAAACGGTGGATGAGCTGGCTCGTGCGATTAGGGCGCTGCGAACGACCGTCGACGATTACTTGAAGCGTCGTTCCGCAGGCGGCTGAGAGGGACTCACCCGGATCGTCTTCGCGTTCGTGTACCACACCATGCCCGCCGCGCCGTCTCGCTGCTTCCGGACGTACTTGCGCGCAGTGTAGTCGACCTCCACCGCGTTGCTGCTTCGCGCTCGGCTGTGGTACGCCGCCAATTGTGCGGCGGTCGCGATATCGTCCGGTGACGCGTCGCTGCCTCCTGCCGTGTGAAGCACCACGTGCGCTCCGGGGACGTTGCGCGCGTGAAACCACAGATCGTTTGGCTTACCGATACGGAAGGTGATCTCGGCGTTCTCACGCGGCGAGTGGCCGACGTAGAGGCGCCCTCCCGACGGCAATTCCACCGGAGTGATGCGCCGTACGACTCGCGGTGCAGGCTTTCCGCGCAAATCCGCTGCGATCTCATCGAGTGACGACGCGTCGGCGCGCTCCACTTCCCACAAGAGCTGCTCCAGCTCTACGGCTTCCCGCGCGAGTGCTTCGCGCCGCTTACCGAGATGTGAGAACGACGCCGCTGCTTTGCGATAACGCTCGAAATAGCGCGCGGCATTCTCCTTCGCGGAGAGTGCTGGGTCCAGGGCGATCTCGACGTCGGGTTGTTCGCTTGGCGTGAATCGCGATGCGCGGGCCGGAATTTGCGTCAGGTACGCATAGATCGTGTCACCCGCGCGGCGCAGCTCGTCGCGCCGATTGAGCTCGACTTCGCGCGTGGCGAGCGTGGCGAGCTGCGACGCAATCGCGGCTTCGCGCGAGCGCAGCGCGCTCTGGAGGGACTGACGTCGTCGATCCAGTTGTGCGACGCCGCCGTCGTGGCGACTCTGCTGCGCGGCTTCGCGGAAAACGTCGAGCAAGCTCGGCGACGTCGCGTGGGTCAGATCCTTGCCGTCTGCCGCCGGTACGAGATGCACCGCGACGATCGCACCGTTCCGGCGGTACACGTGCACGGGCAGGGCGCCGCTCGCGGCCTGCTCGAGCTCCGGCGTGACGGCAATCCGCGAGGCTTTGCGCACGCCGAGCGGCGGTTCTTCATACGGCTCGCCGATCTCAATTCGCCGGCCGTCGCCTTCCGGTGAGAACGTCTTGGCAGCCGTCACAATGGTATTGTCCTTGAGAAGTACGACGTTCCCGAAGCGTGGTACGAGCTCGAACAGGAGCGTATAGCGGTCCGGAACGCCGAATCGCGAGCGGGCTTCCAGCACGATGCGGATGAGGCGGTCGCCGGGACGCGCCTCGATAGCCGCGATCTGCAAGCCTCGGAGCACCCGGCCGGCGGCGCGTACCCAAGGGGGCTCGGGCCCGAGCGACAGCTCGTCCGGAGGCTCGAGCCAGACCAGAGGCGGGCTGGAGAACGGAAGCGCCTTGAGCGTCTGACCGGTGCCGCTCCGGCCGCCCGTCACGATGGCAAAGGCTCCATCGTCGGCGATGCCGAGGTCGCGGACCCGGCTCCGAGACAGGGCGCGCTCCAGCTCGGCGGCTGCGCGACGAATCAGCAGGTGATCGGTAACCATTGCAAGGACTTCTTTTGTTTGAAGCGTGGGGACGGAGGATCGTTGACCGGACCTGGATTGCTCTTTGTCGTTTCGGGGCCGTCCGGAGCCGGTAAGGATACGTTGGTAGCCGAGCTTCGCAAGCGGTACGAGCGCATTCGATACTCCGTTTCGGCGACCACGCGTGACGCGCGTGCCGGTGAACGGCACGGTGAAGACTATTTCTTCTTGAGCCGTGAGGAGTTCGCCGCTCGAGATGCTACGGGTGACTTTCTGGAGACGCGAATCTACAACGGCAACTTCTACGGTACCCCACGCTCGTTCATCGAGGAAATGATGTCCCAGGGCTACGATGTGATCATGAAACCTGAAGTCAACGGTGCGGTCGCGGTCAAAGCGGCATTTCCCGATGCCGTATTGATCTTTTTGCTTCCCGACAAGTTCTCGCACCTACGCGAGCGGCTGCAAGCGCGGCGCTCCGAGACGATGGCGGAGATCGCAGCTCGCCTCGAGATCGCCCATGAAGAAGTACGCTGGATTCGGCGTTTCGACTATTTAGTAGTAAACGAACAGGCTAAGCCGGAGCAGGCCGTCGACGACCTCGACGCCATCCTGCGTGCCGAGCGATGCCGCATTTATCGCTGGACGGACCAAGCTATAAGGACGCTGGAAGAATCGTGATGATAGAAGAACCGGTATTTGGAGACCTCGACGGATTGCTGGAGCATGTCGACTCAAAGTTCACGCTCGTGAACATCGTGACCAAGCGCGCAAAGCAGCTCAATAACGCCGCGCCGCCTTTGACCGAGAAGGTCAACCCCAACAAACCCGTTTCGACGGCGCTAAATGAGGTAGCTATAGGAAAAATCCACTATAAGCGCATCCGCGAGGGCATCAAGTAGACTTCCATGTGCGGCATCGTTGGCTATGTAGGCGAGCGCGACAGCGTACCGATTATCCTGGATGCGCTGCGGCGTCTGGAATATCGTGGTTACGATAGTGCCGGTATCGCGGTCATCGAGGCGGATGGAAAACTGCGCGGCTCCAAGGCCGAGGGAAAGCTCCAGCGGCTTGCGGAGCGGCTGAGTAACGGCGAGCGGCTCGCAGGCTCGATCGGTTTTGGCCATACACGGTGGGCGACCCACGGCCGTCCTTCGGATGCCAACGCGCATCCGCATTTGGATTGCAGCGGTAAGATTGCCGTCATTCATAACGGCATCATTGAAAATTACTCGGCGCTGCGCGAGGGACTCTTGCGTGGCGGACACATTTTTCGAAGCGAGACGGACACTGAAGTCGTCGCCCATTTGATCGAAGAGGAACTCGCGCAAAACGGCGACCTCGCGCAGGCGTTGCGTTCGACGCTTTCACGCGTGCGAGGCGCGTACGCACTTGGCGTGCTCTCGCAGGACGTTCCCGATCGCATGCTTTTCGCGCGCAACGGCGCGAGCCCGCTGGTCGTCGGAATCGCCGATGGAGAGACGTTCGTCGCCTCGGATACCCCGGCGATGTTGCAATACACCCGCAAGGTGATCATCCTGCTCGAAGGCGAGATGGTCGAAGTTACGAAGGCCGGCGCGCGCGTGACGATGTTCGACGGAACGCCGGTCGACCGCGAAGTCGAGCAAGTGATGTGGGATGCCAGCTCCGCTGAAAAAAGCGGCTTCAAGCATTTCATGCTCAAGGAAATCTTCGAGCAACCCAATGTCGTCAAGGAAACGCTTGCGGGCCGCATCGATGAATCGAACGACGTGCAGTTGGCCGTCGAGACGAAGCTCGATCCGGCGCTGTTACGCGCGATGACGAAGATTTCGGTCACCGGTTGCGGGACGGCGTATCATGCGGGCATGGTCGGCATGTATCTGCTGCGCGCTTTATGCAAACTGCCCGTGGAGATGGAGCTGGCGAGCGAATTCCGCTACGGCGATCGCGCGATGGATCCGAGAACGTTGACGATCGCCATGTCGCAGTCCGGCGAAACAGCCGACACCATCGAAGCGTGTCGCGTTGCCAAAGAAGCCGGTGCACCGATTCTTGGGATTTGTAACGTCGTCGGCTCGCATCTCACGCGTATGGCAGACGGGGTGCTTTTCACGCGAGGTGGCCCCGAGATCGGCGTCGCTGCGACAAAAACCTATCTGTCGCAAATCGTGGCGATGGTGCTCTTCGCGATGTATTTCGCGCGCGTCCGTGGTACGACGCCGGTGGAGCGTCTGCGCGAGATCGCGGAAAACACCAAGCTCTTGCCGGCAGCAATCGATGTCGTGCTGAACACGTCGGATGCGATCCGCAAAGTGGCGCGCAAGATCCGTAAGGCTCGGTCCGTGCTGTTCCTTGGCCGTTACGTCAACTTTCCGACGGCAATCGAAGGCGCGCTGAAGCTGAAGGAGATATCCTACATCCACGCCGAGGGCTATGCGGCCGGCGAGATGAAGCATGGGCCCATTGCGCTGCTCGATTCGAAAGTGCCCGTCGTCGCGATCGTGACCGATGGCCGCGTCCGTGAAAAAGTGCTGTCCAACATCGCTGAAGCGAAAGCACGCGAAGCACCGATCGTGCTCGTCGCAAACCGCGGCGACGAAGACGCGGAAGCGTTGGCAGACCACGTGTTTTGGGTCCCACGCGTCGACGAGCTGCTCTCCCCGCTGGTGAACGTCGTTCCGTTGCAGCTGCTGGCGTATCACATCGCCGACATCGACGGCAAAGACGTCGACCAGCCGCGGAATCTGGCGAAGACCGTCACCGTCGAATGAGCGTCGCGGGCGCAGCGGCGCTTCGCGAGGACGGACGTCGCGCCGACGAAATGCGGCCGATTAGCATCGAGCCTAATTATTTGGAATTCGCCGAAGGCAGCGCATTGATCTCGGTTGGACGTACGCGCGTGATTTGTGCGGCGACGCTCGAAGAACGCGTTCCGGCTTGGATGAAAGGCCGCGGCTCGGGTTGGGTCACGGCAGAGTACGCGATGCTCCCGCGCTCGACGCAAGAACGAACCCCACGCGAAAGCGTGAAAGGGCGCCTTGGCGGGCGAACGCATGAAATCCAAAGGCTCATTGGCAGGTCTCTGCGTGCGGTGACCGATTTGAAAGCGCTCGGCGAACGAACGCTCTGGGTCGACTGCGACGTTCTGCAGGCCGACGGCGGTACGCGGACAGCCGCGATTACGGGCGCGTACGTCGCGACGGCGCTCGCGCTCCATAAGCATTTCGCGGGCGCCGTATGGCCGCTGCGCGCCCAACTCGCGGCGACGTCGATCGGCCTCGTCGAGGGCCGCCTGTTACTCGATCTCGCGTACACCGAGGACAGTCGCGCCGAGGTCGACATGAACGTTGCGATGACGGATGGCGGCGAGCTGGTGGAAGTTCAAGGCACTGCGGAGGCGCATCCGTTTTCGCGCGAGCGGCTCGAGGCGATGCTCGACCTCGCAGCAGCCGGAATCGAGCGACTTTTTGCGGCGCAGCAATCCGCGATTGCTGCAGGGAGATCCGGCGCTGCGGGCTGATCCCCAGCGTCTGCGCGAACTCGTCGTAAAAGTCGGCGAGTTTCAAATCCGCGATCGAGCGATGACTTCGGCGCAACGGGCGATGCAGGCAATTCTTGCGGAACGGGTGCCGACAGCAGAGGAGATCGGGCGCTATCGTACCGCCGTCGAGCGCTATTTCTCCGCCTCCGCCCAAGAGGCGCAGCAACGGCTGCGTGACGTCGACCGGCGAATCGCGCACGTCAACCAAGTGCAATTCAACCTTCAGGCAGAGCGAGGCGTGGCGCTGCGCCGCGTCGAGGTGACGCAAGGCGTCCTTTCGGAGGCTCGGGAACTCGCCAAAGGGAGCCTCTGAAAAAGCCCATGTACCGATCGTTTAGAACGCCGGGGCCGCAGATGCAAGGAAACGGCGAGGGCGCATACCCGCGGTGGTCTGTAACCGAGCCGGTGACGCAGCAGGTGCGGCCCCGCCGCCTAAACCCTTTGGGCAACGGCAATTTTGCCGCATCTCATTGTCGCAGCGTCAGTCACACAGTGCCTCTGGCTATGCTCCTTCCTCGCTCCTCGATCTGCAGCAAAAATGCCGTTGCGATCGGTGCAGCGGCTTCTTCAGAGGCTCCCTAGCATGAAGGCGAATCCCCTGGAGAGCGTCGGGCGCGAAACGTCAGACTTGCTCGAGTATATCGGCGGGGTAGCGATTCTCGGGGGCGAGTCCGCGTCATTGATGTTCCGCCTCCGCATTCGTGTCGCGGAAACGTTCAATCAAGCATATCTCCTCGGCGTACAGTCGTGGTCGATCGTGCTGCTGACGTCGCTCTTCACCGGCATGGTGATTTCGCTCGAGTCTGCAGTTCAGGCCGTGCAATACGGGTTCGGCAACATGGTCGGCGGAGCGGTGGCCTTCGGGTCGTTCCGCGAGCTCGGCCCGATGCTGTCGGCGGTCGTCGTCGCGGGCCGAGCCGGCGCCGCGATCGCTGCGGAGCTCGGATCGATGGTGATCACCGAGCAAATCGAAGCGCTCGAGGCATTAGGCCTCTCGCCTATCCGTATGCTCGTCGTGCCGCGGCTCGTGGCAATGTTGTTCATGCTGCCTGTGCTTACGGTGCTTGCGGACATCGTTTCGATCTTGGGCGGCGCCTGGCTCGCCAATCAGGTGGCGCACATCAACTACGCAGAATTTCTCCTCTCGGTGCGGCAGGCCGTCGACGTCACCGACGTGCTTCGCGGTCTCCTCAAGAGCGTCGTGTTTGCGCTCATCATAGTTTTAATCGGCTCGTATCAAGGCTTGAGAACGCGTCAAGGCGCGGCCGGAGTCGGCATCTCGACGACCGGCTCGGTCGTTATCTCGATCATCTTGATCTTCATCACGAACTTCTTGCTCTCGTACGTGCTTTTTGGACAGACGTTCGGAGGATAGCGCCTAGAACG